>PNKB01000013.1 GCA_013997645.1 Cyanobacteria bacterium PR.3.49 | reverse complement strand
TGCTCTTCAAATGTTCCATGAAATTCTCGGCATTGAAACTCTCATTTTGTTTCAGCGCTTTTGGCAAATTCTGCAAAAGAATGTCAAGGAATTCGAGACAATAGTCTGAAAAATTTTCAGGACTTATTGTTTCATCTTCGTCTTTCCGGATGGTGCCAACGATAGGAAATTCGTTTTCAGAGCCTTTTATGCTCGTAATATACTGAACCTTTAGTTTGCGGCTGGAAGCAAGAAAGCGTACCTTGGGCTTGTTCAGCTTTCTGCTATCCAGCCAAGCATTCGACTCTAGTTTGTAAGGACGGTCCGCTGGGTCGAATCTGACATACACACTTACTTCTATTTCCCGAAGTGCGTCACCAAATTCGGTATCAAAGAAATCAAGGTAAAAATCTCTGAGGTAAAACAGATTGAGACTTGCGCAATCATATTTGCTTATTAGAAGATTTGTGTTGTAAATCATCTACCGTTTCTCAAAAGAAATTCTGCCTCGGTGCATACCTTTGAACGCCTAACTTTGGTGTGAACTTCTTTTTTCTAGGTCACTAATCACTATAAGCACCCAGTTTTTTTTGCTTGAAGGTAAAAGATTTCATTTAGGCGAGAACAGTCACCTGTTGTTGAGTCTCGCATCACTACATGATATTTCCCTTTATCCAGGCCTTCTACGATCCAAGGTTCTGCATCAAGGTAAAGAGAATGGTGTGTATGCGGTGCGGTTTCAAGAGATTTATCCAAGGCAGGGCTGTTCCAAAACCCTGTTGACCTGATTTCCGAAAGAAAATTTTTGCTGTCCTTTAAAGATAAAACGAAAGTGCGAGTGCGTATAGCCCGTTTCGGTTCCAAGAGTTGTCCACCGTGAACAATAATGCTGGGTTTCAGGGGGTTCGCATAAAAGGTAATCGTCTGCCAGAAACCAACACGGCGATTGTATGTAAGCCGATAGATGGGAAAATTCTCTGTTAGTCTGCACAGCGACGGTTCCGAAAGATCATTGAGGACGTTACTGTATAGAGAGAGTGCTCTTGCCACTTTTTGCGGAAAGTAGTCTGTCAAAGCTTTGGCGAAAACTTCTGCTGGTAAAAGCATCAGAAGGATCAAAATCGCTACTCTACGCATAAACGTGAATCGGTCCTTTCGTTAAACTGTTCTTTCGTTATTCCCGTGTTTGGGTTTTGACCCCGTAGAACGTATAGTCAAGAACGAAGAATTTTGGATTGATACAATAGACCACCTATGAAACCGCTTCGCCTGTCACAAAAAATCCTCTTGCTTGTTTTCGCCCCTTTGGCGGTTGAGCTGCTAATTCTCCTGCTATTAAATCAAACGTTTAAACAGTTTGAGACGGAGCTGCAGCAAGAAGTGCGCGGAAGAAATCTGATTGATTCAATCCATGGAATTCAAACGAGCATCACACAGGGAAGCGATGCGATCGTACGACATATGCACTTAAAGGACAAAAATGGGCTGCCCGACTTCTGGAGCAATATGTCTTCAGGCAATCAAAAGCTGGAAGCGCTCGAGAAATCGCTCGATGGGAGCGAAGTATCTTCAAGCAAAGAAATCAAAAGCATCAGGCAAAAGATCAATTTGACTATGCAAAACACAATCAGTTTTTTCCAGGCTATTGATCAACAGAATGTTCAAGACGCTATCTACAACGGACTTGTGGCTAGGAAAAGAACCGACTTAATCCTCACGGACTTGAATAATATCGTCGACCGCGAGCAAGCGATTCTGAATAAGCGCTTGAAGTCCAGCGAAGAATACAGAAAGCATCTAAAAACATTGCTCCTCGCCGGTGTTCTTGCAAACGTTCTTCTAGGCATGGCTGTAGCCATCATCGCCACAATCAGTATCAACAAGAGAGTCAAACAACTGATGTCGCACTCCCGGCAAGTCGCTGCCGGCGTGCCTGTGACTGGCTTTGTCAGCGGCAAAGACGAGCTAGCAGAACTCGATGCTGCTTTGCGGACCGCTGCCAAAGAATTGGCGAATACAGTGAGGAAACAGCGTGCAATTGTTGATAATGCAGCAGAGGTAATTTGTTCTATTGATTCGTCACTTTGTTTTACTGAAATCAACGAAGCGGTGAAGCTTTTGTGGCAATATGAGCCGGAAATGCTGGTTGGCCGTCGTATCCAATCAATCGTTGATGAACAAATGCGTGAAGAAACAGACCGTCAATTCAATCAAGCGAAGCAGACCGGCTCTTCATTTTTCGAGAACAGAATTCTGCAACCAAGTGGCAGTCTAGTTGAAATGGAATGGTCTGTACGCTGGGTTCCTGAGCAAGAAACATTTTTCGTTGTTGGGCACGATGTTTCGGAAAGGAAAGAGTTGGAGCGCTTCAAGAGAGAGTTCGTGTCCATTGTCAGTCACGACTTGCGAACTCCGCTATCTTCGCTCTTGATCAAGCTTGACCTTCTGCAAAGTAATGCCCGCGGCAATTTGCCTCCGGATGCAAATACGGTTGTTGTCGCAGCCAAGAAAAATGTCAAACAATTGATCGACCTAACCAACGACCTTCTTAGCCTCGAACAGCTCGAAGCTGGAAAGTGGAAATTGAAACGCGAAAAAACATCCCTCAGGAATATTCTGATTGATGCCGTGCTTTGCCTGCAGGGGATTTGCGACGAACGCAATATTGAAGTCACTCTACCTGAGCAGGATTGTGCGGTCTTTGCGGACGCAAATCGCATTCTTCAAGTAACTGTGAATATCCTCTCGAATGCGCTCAAGTTTGCTCCAGAAGGCAGACCCATTCAAATCACAACTGTAGAAGAAGATGCACTTGTCGAAGTCAGAATTACAGACGAAGGTCCGGGTATTCCGGAGAAAGATCAAGTCATCATTTTTGAGCGTTTTCAACAAGCTCAACAACATAGCTCCACCGTGAAAGGCTTTGGACTGGGACTATCCATTTGCAGCCAGATTGTTCATGCTCATGGAGGAACAATTGGAGTAGAAAGCAAACTGGGAAGTGGATGTACGTTTTGGTTCAAGCTTCCCAAAAGCTGACGGTTTTCTATCTTTGCATTACACTTTCGCCGAAGTCCGCTAGCCGTTACAATAAGTGCGAATTTCTTTCAATGCGCTTGAACGCATCGGAGCAAAAATTTTGATGAAATCGCAGCGTTTTCGAAAAGACCTTTCTTGCTTGCTGCTCGGCGTTGCTCTGTCAGCAAGTTTTCAAACTAACTGCGCGCCGGTTTTCGCGCAAAACCTTCCCTCTGACGGCGAGGCTTTTAAGCAAAACTTTCAAGAGTGTCTTGAGACTTATTTTGCAACAAGCTCCAAAGGAGAAGTTTCGATTTCGTACGAACTGCTCCGGCGTGTGCCCACGGTAAGTGGTGTGAGTGCGCCAAAATACTATGCTTGGGCAAAAGTTATGCAGGATGGAAAAACGCTGTCGGAAGGCGCCGTGAGAGTCGCGGAGTATGAAGATGCCAAATTTGATGTGACTAATTTCGCATCGCAGAAAGACATCAACAGCGGCGCAGCGAAAATCGAAGACACTTTTCCTGCGGCATTATGTCCCGAAATTCGGCGGCGGGCAGCCACTGGGGTTGAGGAAAGAAAGGGTGCCAGCGTCAATCTTCTCTAAGTCATTCGAATATCGTAATTACTCTAGCCATAACGTCGTCTAGGACTGTATTGGGCAAAGCTTCTACCCTGCGACCGTGTCGGGCTGTAAGATCTAAGACGCGAGGCTGATCGCACCGAATTACTCCAGTGGTTTTTATTCCAGAAATCGGAACAGCGAAGCCGATTCGTTGGGCAAATGCACCGCCTGTGGTGATGGGCAGCACCACAGGTAATTTAGTCGCTTGGTTGAATGCCTCCGGCGAGATTATCAAAACAGGGCGATAGCCTTGCTGCTCGCGACCTTTCGTAGGGTCGAGTGTGACCATATAAATGTCGCCGCGCTTCATATCAGCTCGCCACCAACATTTGGAGAGTCAATCCATTCACGCTCAGAATCGGGCTGTGGCAACGTATAGTCCGACGCTGACAGGAGCTCCGTAAGTGAATAACGAGGTTTTGGACTCGATTCAATAATCAACTTTTCGCCGTCCAGGCTGATGGTTACTGTAGAGCCGGCTTCGAGGTGCAATTGTTCTAAAATGGCCGGCGGAACGGACAACATGATCGAGCCCCCCACTTTGCGCAGATTGGTTTTATGCATTGCCAGCAACCTCCGGTGTTATATAAAAGTATAATCTCCTTGGCTTTGTTATGCAAGGATGTCTTCTACTGCACATCCAATTTTTTGATCTGATTTACGATGTTTGTGCGATGCGCGGCGGCGAATTGCTTTTGTCCTGCATCTTTTGGTTTGAAGCGATCTATTGAATTGCGCGCCCGTTTGGCAGCTTCCAACGCCTGTTGCTTTTTGTTCAGGTTGTTCTGCGTCTCGCTCAATTCCAGAAGTGCACAACTCGAAAGTAGTGGGGCGCTGTTGTCTTTTTCATCTTTGAGCAGCTTTTCGCAACGAAGCATTATTGGCTCAGCTTTCTCGTACTGCCGATCATGGTAAAGAGCCGAGCCCAGAGTCAGCAGGCAATTTGCCATAAGGAAATCATTGCCGTTCTTCTCAAGCAGCGCTTTGGACCGATAGCCGATTTCGATTGCCTGCGGAATATTGTGAAGGTGGTGAAGGCTAACGTCGCTGCTGCAGCGGAGGAAGTTGCCTGCGTGACCACGATAGACCTTCGCTGACTGGGGATCGCATCCGGGAAAGTTAGCGGCTTTTAGAAAGTTATCGGCTCCTTTTTGGTAAGAGCGAAATGCTTCTTTCATGTTGCCTTCGGCGCCTTGCCGCTCTGCAAACAATTGATAGTATGCAGCATTAGCACCAATCTCCTGATGGCTGGTGGCGTGCTTCAATTTGTCTGAAATGCGAGATTCTGCAATCGAGAATTCGCCCAGCTTGATATGGCCGACGGTGATTTTGTCTTCGATTATCGCGCCGTATGTTTTTTTTAGTCTCTCGTCATCTTTGATCTGTTCTTTCAATTGTTTGAATGTGACCATCAGACTGCGAAGTTTGTCTTTCTCGCTGGGCTGTGTCTTATCCATCTTTTCGCAGGCGGCGAAAAAGGGCTTTTCGAATTTATCTTTTCGCCTTTTTCTATCTTCTTCCCCAATTTCTTTGTTGTACTTGTCTTCCAAATACTGATCTTTCAGCGGATTGTAGCCAAAAGGATCTGACGGCTTGGCACTGGTTTGCGACGCGGTTTCGCCCTCCTTAGGGCTCGTCGATTCCTGATTTGCTGTCTTGTTTTTTTCAGAAGATTCAGACTGTTTGTTGCCCAGGTAGTAACCAACTGGCAAAGCCACTGTTGCAGAGGCAAGCGACGCCGCAACTAAATACAATGCCAATTTTTTTTGCGTCAGCGTGATAGTTTTCGAGGCTTTTGCTGTTTTTCTCTTGGTTTGATCCAAGCCCAGGACCGGCGCGCCCTTGGATATTTGCGCGAGATCATTCGCCACTATGCCGAGATTTTGATATCGGTCGGATGGCGCCTTTGCCAGCATTTTTTCAACGAGCAATTCCAATTCGGGCGGAAAGTCTTTTCCCAGCGATGCTTCTTTCAGAGTAGGAACGCGCTCTGACTGGTGTAGCAGCATTGTGTTCAGCGCACTCTGCCCGACAAAAGGCGTGGTACCGGTCATGCATTCGAACAGGACGCATCCTAGTGAATAAACATCAGCGCGCTGATCGACGGCAGCACCTGAGCATTGCTCAGGGCTCATGTAGAGCGGGCTGCCAAATATTTCGCCGGTTGTCGTCAGAGCCTGATAGTTGCCGTCTTCCGAATAAACCAACTTCGCAATTCCGAAGTCCACAATTTTTGCAAAACCTTCGGCACCGAAAGGAATTGTTCGCGAAATCATGATGTTGCTTGGTTTGATATCTCGATGAACGATGCCGTTCTCGTGCGCGTAAGCAAGGCCCAGGCAAACTTGCGCGAAGCAAGCCACTAACTGCTCGAGGCTCATCAAGCCATTTGATTTTAAAAACTCACTTAGCGTAATCCCGTCCACAAAATCCATAACGAGATACGGCTCTTGAGTGTCAAGGATGCCAAAATCATGCACTTTTACGAGGTTTGGATGATTGAGCAATGAAGCGGTGCGCGCTTCAAGTTGGAAGCGTCGAATCATTTGGTCGGTGGCATTGCTGCTGTTAAGTGTTTTCAGCGCAAATTGCTGACCGAGAAAAATTTGCTCGACCTTGTAGACAGTCCCGATGCCGCCTGAGCCAAGGACCGACAGCACTTTATACTTGCCGCCGATCATCTGCCCCGGCAAAAAAGTATTAGCAGTCTGTGAGCCCTGCTTGTTGACGTACGTCTTCTGATTGTCGTCGTTATCTTGCGGCATATTCGATGAATTTTAGGGGATTAGTGTAGCAAACGAATAAAATCATCAAAGCTGTCGGCGATGAGCCGAATGTATTTGTAGGATGCAATGTGATTTTCGTCTTCCTCATCCCACGCCCAGTAATAGACTTTTCCGCGTTCTTTTCCCTTGAATGCGATGACAATTCGATTATCGGGGGCAGCTATGGCAATTGGGATGAGATTGGAAGGGATTTGACCTGCCTGACTAATCCCTTCGATTTCCTCGAGAAGGTTGTCCTCGACCAGGTTGGAGATGGGCAGGAAGCAAGAGACGAAAGATTCCACCTTCCCGTCTCTTGTCACGAAGTCAGACGGATCTGGCTCGCCGCCATTATGTTCTAGCAGAAAGGCCTTGTAGTCGGCGGGTAAAGAGATGCAGGTATGACTCTCCAGCTGCTCGATTTCTGCGGCCGTCAATTTCGTTTGAGAATTCTTGATTTTCATGGGATTGTCACGCAAATTACCTATTGACGCTGCACATCAAGCTCATCCGGCGCAGGCATTGCGCCGCCTGCGGCTGCGCTGGCGGCAACTTGCATTTTACTGCTCAATGTCGACAGTCCCTGAGCGGAGACAGGCACTTCCATCTTCACGCGCACGGCAGAAGGTATTTGTTGGGTGCGCACGGCTTGTGGCTTTTCGTCCGACACATTCGCTTTCGAGTCGAAAACTTTGTTGGCGGTCAGGCGCGGTGGAGACATTCCTGTGCCAATGGGGCTTGCAAGCGGGGTGAGCATGAAGTCGAGATCGTTGTCCGGTGAGGGAAGTTTTGCATTAATATCGCCGACGAGCGCAAGCCCCGCCTGCGAAACATAGCCATTCTGCCTGTCGTGTTTCAACAACTCATCTAATGCTTGAACCGTCGTCACGTTTGATAGCACACCAAGCGGTACCCCAATCTCGACGCTATTGAGAAGAGCGGGCGACACGTTCATCACGCCAACCTTCGATCCTGTCCTTGCACCAAGTTTTTTCTTGTATTCCTTGGTCGCTTCAAAAGCATCTTGAGTGACTTCTTGGCACAGCATTTGCCGGCTGGACTCAACGAGATGCGCACCAGCTCTAGCCTCTTCAGTGAGCAACCGAGCAAAATCCTCCAGTGCCGGATCGCTCTCGTCCCTTTTCAATGCATCAAGCGCCAGTCTCGAGCCGTGCACTAATTCGCGCGAACGTTCTACAGCCGTGTTCATCTGACCTATGCGATCTCTATTATTCAGCACATGTGCAAAAGAAAGTGCGCACTCATCCGCATCAGTCCTTTCTTTTTGATGACTGAGGAACAAAAACTGACAAAAAAATCCGATCAGCAAAACCGCAATGATAATCAGCCCTATCAGCGCCACCATCGCCAGCATGTTTCCTCGGCGCCGATAATAGACATATCCGTGGAGCATAATCTGGAAAAAACCTTTGGTTGTCGGGCAGCTGTTAGTGTGTCTACAATTGTAATGCAGTCGGCGCTCGCGGGAAAGCAATTGAATAATCCATCGGCGATTACAAATGTAGTGAAGCTATTGTTCTGCGAAGCAAAGGCACTGTCCTATGCAGCAAGACTATTGTTCTGCGCCGCCGCGGCTGTGTTTATTTTGCCCTCGTCGGCACAACCTCCGCCCAGTTCGGATACAACGCATTTCAACAACGAAAAGTACGAAGAAAGTGCTGACTGGCGGCTCACGCTGCAGGCGCGCGAAATCAAAGACTATCTCAACTTCAAGCGGTCGCCGCTTACTCCGGTGGTTTGCGTTACCGTCAAGTCGCAGGTGCGCGATAACAATGATCAGCCCTGGAAGGAAAAGCGCACCTACGAAACTTTCTGGTATCACAATGGTTCTCCATTCGGTCTGCGTCGTTTTGAAAAGTTGAGCCTGAAAGAAGACACGCACGGCGTGATTAAGATCGAGCCGGGCCCGGTTGCGCAGCATCAGACGAAAGCGCTGATCAATGCGGCATTGAGACTGCTGCCGGATATCTATCATTTGCAGGCGATTCCTGTCGTTCTGATGTTGCCGCATGAGATGTGCCACAGCGTCGAATCAGACCTGTCCGTTATGCGTTTTTACAAAGCCAAGATCACCACTGGCGATGCCTCGGCATTGATACTGCATGTGGTGTCAACGCAGCCCGGCTATGATCGATATTTTTATTACTCGGTTCGCAGCGGCGAAATTCTCGAATAGTTCTTCCGGGTAATTGACTATTCTTTGTGCGAATGATAATTGTGGTTGCAGGGGTAGCATGAGCGAAGCTTTCATTCGCGGAGGGGATTCTGTGGGTAATCACGCACGTACTATGCTGAGACGAGTTCCACTGTTTGCCGCGCTGACGATAGCGCCACTAGGATTGCTTTCCGTGGCACACGCCATGAATAGCCAAAATGGACCATCTGCCAGTCCTTTCATTGTGGATGAAACTCCGCAAAGCAAAAGCTTTAGCGCTGTGACCACCCACTTTGGAAAGCGCAATCCGTTTTTCCTTTCGACTAACCAATCGACAGTTGCTAAAGACTCACATTGCGGCATAGTCATCAACACTGACGGGCAACCCGGTCTTTCATCGTTCGATCGCCTCAGCTTCTGGTACAAGGGCTCCCCTGAGACGCGCGCTTTCGTGACGTACAAGCCATCTGCTGGTTCATTCATAACTTCCTTTCTGACCATCAACGAGGGTAAGAGTGGACACCAGTCCAAAGACGGCTACAAAGAAGTTATTTTCGACAAGAGTCTTTGGGGAATAAAAAATGGCAGCTCGATCAAGGAGATCGCTATTGTGCCCCCTCCGCAGAAGGAAGCGGGTGCCTTTAAAGTTGATGGGATAAGCCTTGACGCCAGCCCTGTCAGAAAAATTTTGGCGACACTCTTTTTTCCGCCCAATGTTGGTCCGGCAGGACTCCCACCTCATCTAGCAGTACTTGCCCGCCAATTACTTGCCGGGCAGACGGGGGTCAGTCTGA
This sequence comes from Cyanobacteria bacterium PR.3.49, assembly GCA_013997645.1. GTDB lineage: Bacteria > Cyanobacteriota > Vampirovibrionia > Obscuribacterales > Obscuribacteraceae > QKMZ01. Next base: position 41,193 of record PNKB01000013.1, on the reverse strand, counting down.
GCAATACTTCCGGTGTGGATGTATATGCCTGGGTGCAATTAGCGGGCGCGAATGTTGATGTGAAGTTTCAACCCATTTACGGAGGACTGACACCACTTACGGTTGCGGCTGCGGGGCCGAAGTCGGTGAAGTGGTTTTATCCTGGAAATCTACCTAACGGGCAGCCCAACAAGACTTTCGGATATGCGCTCATTCCGGCGCAGAAAGGGACAACCATATATTCTATTAACAGCATCCAATCCCCTGGGCAATGGAGTGGCAATGTCACCTTCACTCCTGCAAGTTTGGGAACTTCTGTGATTCCGACCACCAACTGCCCGAGTGCGGTTTATCCATGCGGACACAATCAGGCTGAATGGTCACTCAATAATGGTTCCTCTGCAGGCGAGTCAGCCAACATGAGCTGCAACAATGGTGTCAATTCTCAAATCACGATGAATTATACTGTCAATGGCAGCGGCAGCGCTCCATCACCCACCACCTGCACAAGCGTCACCCCGTCTCCCTGCTGGACAATCAGCTCGACTGGCGGTTCTCTTTATCCGGCGACAGTGGTCAACAGCCTCACCCTCACCGCCAACAACAATATACCTGGCGTGTACCCATTCAATTGCCCCTGCTGTGGAGAGCCTACTTGCGCTTCGTCCACAACCTGCAACTATCTCTATCCGGGCTATGCGCCACCTGCATGTAGCGCCAGCCCAAACAATACCTGCGCTTTCCCATTTTCCGGTCCGGCTATAAGCAACTGGGGAGCCAATACGACACAGTCTTGCCAGGTCGGGCGCGCCAACGGCATCAGTGGTGGAAAAGTCAACATCAATGTTAGCGGCTTCAACATAACCTGTCAGTAGAGCGCGAGCCGGCAACACTCATACTAGAATGTCCGCAAGGTTGGGTGCTTTTGCGAGATTCATTGTGGGAAGGCAACTTTTGCCCTCCTATAACTTCCATGTCAACTTGGTGGCAACTACGCCTCCTAATGTGTAAGCAATCGCCCTGCAACTCCCTTGCTTTCATACGGCGACGCTTCTCACCCCAGGAGGGTCACTATGTCACGCGCAGAAGATATCATCCGCGGCTTCAACGAACGACGATCCGATTCAGATTTCACGAGAGTTTTCAACGATATACGTGTGGCACAAAATGAAGATCCTAACTTCTGGAGACGCAACGGAGCGGCCATCAATGCTGCAGTAGACTTCCGTGCCATGGGCTTCCCCGGCGACTTTCAAATTGTTGGATTGTCATCGAGAAATCAACTTATTACTACGGAAGGCGAGCAGCCAGGGCAAGCGCAATTGCGCAGTGCGGGCAGGTTGAGACAGAGTGGTTCTGTCACCAACCCAAGCGAAGGTGAGCTCTGGGGCAATCAAAATCGTCGCTTCCGATTGGACGAAGGCGGCAATGCCCGATACACTGTGAGACCGGGCGACAACCTATCGCACATCGCCAGGGATGTTCTCTCCCACGGCAACGGTCGCGTTCCTAGCCAGCAAGAAATTGCTCGCACCGCTGCCGAAATTGCACGCGCAAACAACTTGGGCCCCGGGTCGGCATTTAGACCTGGACAAGAAATTCAAATACCTGTGGGGCTGCGCACGCAGACGCCTGAGGCTGCCGCTCCAGCGCGTCCGGGGCAGCCGGCGCGACCGGGTCAGCGACCGCCTGAGCAAGGCACGCCCAGACCACCCGAAACCCCTCCCGCACCGGAAGCGGGCGCCCTCGTCCGTCCGTTGCAACCTGTGCTTCGCCCCAGAGAAGAAGATTTGGTCCGCCCCGAACAGCTTGCCCGACCGACTGAAGCACCACGCCCGAGCGCGACTGCAGCGCAACTTGATCCGCTGCGTCCGCGCGACGGTGTGTACAATCCGATTGCTCCGGCCGGTCAGGTTTTGGAAGGGCATCGCGGCGCTGCTCCAATGTCTGAGAGGCAGCAGGGCGAAACAGAAATTCGCCAGGGTGGTCGCGATCATGTGACGGAAGTGCGTCGCATGATTGTAGAAACCGTTCCGCGAGAAACGCCTGGTGCGGACCGCGGCGCCGTGACCGCTACAACGGAGGTAGTGAGAAACACAGTGACGGGAGCTGCGCTGGGAAGAAACGTAATCTACGATCGTCCCGTCACCATGCGCTTCGACAATGGTCAGGGCGGCTCGGTTGAACTTGCCAATATCAATCGCATTCACACTCGCTATGTAGCCGGCCAGGATGGTCAACCCGCTCGCTATGAAGCTGTCGTGCATACCGATGACGGAAGATTCCATCGCTTCACCACCGACGAACGCGGGCGGGTTTTGATGGCGCCGCAACCGGTAAGAAGATAACGCGCACATCTCAAAGGTTTAAACAGCAAGGGATGAAAGACGGGCTAACCACCCGTCTTTTTTATTGCAAGGCTGTGCTAAATTTGGTTTGTCCTTCGGCAAATGGCAGACCGAATTTCCTGCAGGCTCGTTTTGAAAGTAAATCTCCTAACTAAAGGTCTTCTCCTTGTGAGCATTCCTTTGTGTTTCGAGATTACATTATTTGGTGTTTTGCTTGATTTGCAAAATCAGGTCGAGCGAGAGGCCGAGCGCATTGCGCAAGGCAAGCGCACCAACGATGCGATCAACACGATATTGCAAGAGCTCATTGATGTCGGGCATCAGGTGAAAAACTATCATCGCCTCACTGAAATCAGAAGGCAGATGCGCTCGAAAATCGCCAATATCCATAAACAATTCGACGAACTAAAACTCTTGCTCAAAGATGATCCGGAAAAGCTCGCGGCGGTGCTGGGCAGCGAGCAGGGAATTTATGCAGTCGAGCGACATCTTGCTGAAATGAACAAACGTTTGCTGCAAGCAAATTTTTCCGACGTGCAGCAGATTCTTGCGCAAGAACGCCGCCGCATGAATGGTGATTTTGAGACGGTTTTGTCCGCCGGCTTTTTAAAACTTGCGCAAGAGCGCAGAGAGGAATTCAGCGACGACAAGACTTTGGCGATTCGCAAGCAGATTCGTGATCTTCTCAAAATTGCGCTTGGCTTGAGCGTTGTTTTGGGCTTGTCGGGCGCGTTTTTCTTGAGCAAAAATCTGTCTGGACGATTGGCTCTTTTGGAGAACAACGCCAACAGGCTTGCCAAAGGCGAGGCGCTCTTACCGCGCATGAAAGGCGACGACGAGATCGCTCATCTCGACAAGACTTTTCATCTGGCGTCGAATTTGATCAGTGCGGCGTCACGAAAAGAGAAAGCAATTCTGCAAAATACAAAAGACGTGATCATGTCCATCAATGAGGGTCTGGCCATCGAATCCGTCAATCCGGCTGTCGCTTCCGTGCTGGAGCGCAGTGCAGAAGACCTCATAGGCAAGCGCTTTTCCTCACTGCTGGACGAGAAAGAAGCGGAGAAAGCTGCGCAGTATTTTCAGGATGTGCAGGCTGGAAATTCCGTTGGCTCTCTCGATTTGCAGGTTCCACTGCCTTCCGGCAAACATTTGACGATGTCGCTTTCCGGCAATTATTCCGCGCTGGAGAAGACCTATTATTTCGTCTTGCACGATGTAACTGCGGCTAAAGAAGTAGATTCCATCAGGCGCGAAGTCACGGCGATGATTACTCACGATCTAAAGACACCGCTGCAGACCATCGGTGCGTATCTGCAAATGTTGCGTCTAGGACGCATCGGAGACTTGAGCGATAAGGGGCAAAACTTGCTCAGCGTGGCAGATCGCTCGTGCGATCGCATGGCGCAGTTGATCGAAAGCGTTCTCAATCTCGAGAAAATTCGCTCAGGCGCCGCCGACATCAGTCTGAGCGCATTTCCCCTGGGAGCGTTTCTCACTGAGTGCGCTGCGTCAGTCCGGATCCTTGCTGATACGAAGGAAATCGAAATCGTTGTGAAAGTGCCGGACGAGTCTTTGGCACTTCACGCCGACCGGCACTGGATGCAGCAAGTTGTGGTCAATTTGACGGTAAATGCAGTTCACTATTCGCCGGAGAAATCGACAGTAACTCTTGATGCGCGCACAGCTGATGGTCACGTAGAAATATTGGTCAGCGACGAGGGACCCGGTATTCCGGAGTCAGAGCGCGCGTTGATTTTTGAGCGTTTTCATCGCCTGGAGGGAACGGCCAAGAAGGTTGCTGGGTCTGGCTTAGGGCTTTCCTTTTGCAAAGAAATGGTCGGTTTGCATCATGGTTATATTCGCGTTGAAGACAACAAACCGCGAGGTACAACTTTCATAGTCGGACTGCCCCGGCAGCCTGACATTGTGACTTAGAGCGGGTTGAGGCATGGCAAAGCTTCTTTTGGTGGAAGACAACGACGACGAAGCGCAGATGACGCTTGTCTGGTTGCAGGACGAGAACTACGCAGTCACTTGGGCGGGCAGCGGTGAGCGCGCGCTGGATTATTTAGCCGCAGAAACCTACGACGTCATTTTGCTCGATTGGGATTTGCCGAGGAAATCGGGCGTCGAGCTTTTGCGCGAGCTGAGAGAGAAAGGCGACAACACGCCCGTCATCATGCTCACTGCGCACGACACGGCAAAGGACAAAGAGAAGGGGCTCGATTGCGGTGCGGATGATTATTTGGCGAAACCATTTGATCTGGTCGAACTTTGTGCGCGTATCAGGGTGCAACTTCGCCGTTCTGCCGGATCAAAATCAAACGTTCTCACATTGGGTGGCATAACACTGGATTCCGCCCAATACAGAGTGAAGCGCGACGGCAAGGAAGTGAAACTTCTGCCCAAAGAGTTCGCGCTGCTGGAATTTTTCATGCGCAATCCCGACAAAGTTTTTAGCGCTGAGGCCATCATGCATCGTGTCTGGCAGAGTGAGGAAGACGGCTCGACGAATGCGGTGAGAAGTTGTTTGAAGCGGCTCCGGCAAAGACTGGAGCTGGGGGCTGATGATGATTTTATCGAGACAGTCGCGGGCGTTGGTTATCGATGCAACACGGGAAACTGATTCTCTAGAAACCCCACGGCGTCTGTTGCGGCGGTTTAAATCCGTTGAGGAGTCCTTCGAAAATGTTGGTGAAGTGAAGGTCTAAATCCTCATCGCGCCGATTGCCGGCTGCGTCGAATGTTTCTGCTGCCGACCAGGCGATGTTTCCCACACCGTTGTATCTGAATTCTCTTTCCGTTCTCATGCCATTCGCCAATTCAATAGTTTTGCTTTTAATGACTGAATTTTCGCGCGCGGTTTGCGTGAGGTAGTCGCCTGGCATTGCGTCGCCTGTGGTAATAGCTTTGAAGGTGGGTGTATCGATTTTTTCCGTCCACTCGCCGGTTCTTCTATTGAATGACAAAGAATTGGTTGTGCGCTGCCCGTTGACCACAGATTCGTTTTGCAAAACGCGCATATCGCCATCCAATTGCATTCGTTTGCGCGACCAGTTATTGCCGTGTCTTTCAGTGCTTTCGCTGACAATCAATTCGCCTCGCGGTGAGTATTCTTCCATGCTGCTGGTTGTCGAGGAGCCTCGCACTTCAACTGATTTGACGCTCTTTCTGCGTCCATCGGGATGGTAAGAAAATGACACTTCGTCATAGCCGCCTTCGCGCAAGACTCTCGTTGAGGCGAGCCGACCATCCGGTCCGTATTTTGGAATGGTTGCGCCCACTTCTTCATGCAATTTTTCGGTGACGATAGCGTTTTCTTTTGCCGTTTCATCGAGATTTTTTTCTTTAGCGGTAGGTTCAACGCCAGTTTTGTTTTTAAGCATCGTTTGATTCCTCTCAGGGGTTGCTGGAACCGACGCCTGCATCGTATGCGAGCCCCTGTGTCACCGTCCTGATTAGTCGGTGTCATGCTGGTGTCAAGACTGTAAATTCAATGGCGTGCGAGGTGTAATTCTGCAAATCGCATGTGGCGAATGAGAGCTAACTGCACCAATGAGCAGCCGGTTTTGAAAGAAATTCCTCGAGTTGAATGCCTTGTCCGCCAATAAGCAGATTGCGGTGCGGCTTAAATCGTTTAGAGAACTCGGTGATTCCGGGCAGGGCTGATCTTCTTTTTGTGCTTTTTACTTCAATACCGATTAGCTTTTTTCCGTTTTGAACTACAAAATCAACTTCGTGATTGCGCTCTCTCCAATATGTGACATTAAAAGCGGTACCAAAAGTTGTGTTCATGAGGTGCGCGCCGACGCAAGATTCAACCAGTTGTCCCCAATACTCTGCATCCTTTCTCGCTTCGGCAAACGAGCGGTGGTCCTGAGAACTAATCAAGCCCGTGTTTAATGCCTGGAGTTTTGGACTGGATGCGCGTTGCCGTACATCTGCGTGGGAATATTTTTCGATTCCGGTCAACATTCCTGCGCCGGAAAGCAAATTCAAATAGTGGGCAAGCGTCACGGTGTTTCCGGCATCGACCAGCTGACCTTGCATTTTTTGGTATGACAGAATCTGTCCGGAATATGAACATCCAAGTTGAAACAAGCGTCTTAGTAGCGCCGGTTTATCGACTCTTGTTAGAAGGAAGATGTCGCGCGAAATAGTAGTCTCGATGAGCGAGTCTAAGAGATAGCGTTTCCATCTGATTTCATCGGCAATTAAATCTGCTGCGCCGGGGTAGCCACCGTAGTAAATAAACTGCTCCAATGTCCAACCGAAAGCCTCTTTCATTTCGTCAAACGACCAATGCGGTACAGCGATAATTTCAAATCTTCCTGCCAGGCTTTCAGTCAAACCCTTTTCGATCAACAGTGGTGCCGAACCAAGCAAAATTACCTTCAAAGGTAATTTATGGCGTGTGTCGCTGTCCCAGAGCTGTTTTACCGCATCAGACCAGTTCGAAATTTTCTGAATTTCGTCGACGACAAGCAAAGCTGAGTTATGCTCCCTTAGCAACAGTCTGGCAATTTCCCATTGTTGTTCGAGCCAATATGTGTCGCGTGCACCAGGTTCGTCTGCGGTAACGTAGTGCGATGGAATTCCCGAATCCTCTAAAACTTGCAACACAAGCGTCGTTTTACCGGTTTGTCGCGGACCGCTCAAAACCTGCAAAAATCGGCGCTTTTCTTTGATGCGCTTAAGCAATTCTGAATACAGGAACTTTCGTTTCATACAAATTACTCAGTATCATGAGTAATTTTACTCAGTAAATTGAAGAAAATTACTTAACATGCTGAGTATTATACCCATATTGATTGATACACTTCGCAGATAATGCTTAAATCGGGAACTCCGAGCGCTGTTTTCAATCCCTCTCTATGACCAGGAGGGAGTCGTTTTATGTTTTACAAAACAGCAGCATTGGTAATTCTGGCGTGTGTATCTATGGGGGCTGCAGGCGCTCAAGGCACCGGACCGGCCCCCGACAACAAAGCCAAAATCGTCGCCGGCCCAAAGGCAAGAGCCGCGGCTGATACAAAGGCGCCCACTAAGAAAGAGCGCAAAGAAATAGTAGAAAACCGCGAGAAGCGCGGAGAAAAGCACGTGAAGATTATCGCTGAGCCGAAGGCAAGGGAAGCTGTTGAATAGGCTCTCTTTCCTTCAATAAGCGCTTATATAGCTCCTCGTAATTGCAGACGATTGCATTGGCGGAGAAGCGTTTGCGCGCTTCGCTTTGTGCATTGGCGCCGAGCTGTTTTCTGAGATCATTATTCTCGATGAGTTTCTCAACCGCGGCGGTAAATTCTGTCACGTTGTCGACAGGCACGAGCAGTCCGGTTTTGCCCGGCTCGACCACTTCCGGTATGCCACCCACTTCCGTCGCCACGCTCGGGCAGCCGAAAAACATCGCTTCGAGAATGCTCAAGCAGAAGCTTTCGCTTTCCGACGCGTAGATGGCGAGGTCGGCTGCCTGCAAGTATTCTTCGATTTCCAGCACATTTTCCCGCACGATGACGCGGTCTTCCAATCCCAGTCTGCGCACGTCCGCTAGAAATGGCTCAAACTTCCCGCCTGCCAAAATCACGAGCTTGAATGAGTCGCGATTTTTGATTTTGGCAACTGCTTCCAGAAGCAAATCGACGCGTTTTAGCGGGCGTAAATTCGACGAGTGCAAGAGCATTAACTCATCGCCGATGCCCAACTCGCGCCGCACTTCTTGGCGGCTTCTTTTTGGTTGTGCCGGTTCGAAAAAGTTGTGAATCACTTCAATCGAGCCTTCATAGTTCAGCACGCGGCGCGTCTCCCCTTCGAGCCAGCCGGAGACGGCGGTGACTGCATCTGATTGCAGCAAAGCATGATGAATAGCCGGTCCATAGCCGGGGTCAGCACCGAGCAATGTCGTGTCTGTGCCGTGCAGTGTCGTGACGATGCGTGGCTGCTTGTCGGGCGGCAACATGCAGCGCGAGAGGATAGCGGCGGTTGCGTGCGGCACCGCGTAATGCGCGTGCAAAATATCGAGATTGTGCTTGCAACTTACGCTTGCCATTTCGACCGACAAAGGCAGCGTGTAGTCCGGATACTTGAACAGACCGTAGTCGTTGACATTGACCTGGTGAAAGTGAATGCGAGGCTCATTTTCGGGCAGGCGGAACGGGCGCTCATAGCTGATGAAGTGCACTTGATGCCCGCGCTTTGCCAATTCTATGCCGAGTGTCGTGGCTACGACACCGCTGCCGCCCACGCTTGGGTAGCAGGTGATGCCGATATTAAGCGGACTTTCCGTGCAGCGGTTGTTGGACACCTAAAACTGTCGCGCTCCTTTGCCCACGTGTGTGAGCGATTCAAATAATAATGGATCATTGGGAAACAGTGCTGTGGCATGGGCGACACCCGCGCGAGCGCCCCAGAGGCGGGCGCGATTTAATTGCAGGTCGATGTAGTCGCGTGTCGACGCCTGTGTGACATGCGCGTTCATCGCTGCTTGCCACGCATTTATTACTTGAGCAGGGGAAACATCGATCAAAATGGGCGTGACATTGGGCGGCTCGCCTTCGGGAGTGACAGCGTAGAAAAACAATTGCTGGATGGCGTGAGGCTCGTGCCCTTTCAACTCTTCCAGCCCGCCATAGCGCGCCAGTCGCGCCGCGTCGCGCACCAGTTGTCCGAGCCGCGCGTGATCCGGATGCTGGTTGTCGTACCAGGTTGTGGCAAGAACAGTCGAGGGGCGCACTCTGCGAATAATCTGCGCTAGCTTTATTGCGTGTGCTGCGCATATTTCCAATTTCCCGTCGCCATCGAGCTGGACAAATTCGACGGTGGCGCCGAGCAATTCTGCGGCAGCTCTGGATTCGGCGGCCCGTAATTCGGGGGTTCCGTTGCTGGCGGCCTCGCCGAGAGAACAAATCGCCATATGCGCCTTGCGCCCAGCCTGCGTTTCTCTCGCGATCACACCACCGCAGCCGAATTCTATGTCGTCGGGATGGGCGCCGAATGCGAGTATTGGAGCTACGTCGTTTGAATTGAGTTGATCAATGCTCAAAGCGCGGCTCCTTTTGCATTTTTTTCTGTGGATGTTTCGTCCGTGTTTTTGCTGTTCTCGACAAACGCTTCATCGGACAGTTCAATCTCATCACGCATGACGAATTCTATTTCCGGCGCTTCTTCTTTGCGCAGATAATCTTGCTCGCCTGCGCCGGCGATGTAGTGCGTGCAATTTACGACTGACTGCATCCAGCGCAGACGCGTATCGCGAGCCGGACTAATCTGTTCTTTGGAAAATTCTTGCGCGGGCAGATCGATAAAGACATTGCCGCCTTCATGCAGTTTGAAACCATTATCTGTTTTGCGCGCGCGGGCTGTTTCGCCCTCGTACTGCACGTCTACGTAATAGTCATTGATGTCGCAGGCGGCGGCGCGAATTGCCGGATCGCCCGAGCGAACTATTTCCATGTCCTCCAGCAGTCCCATCCTCTTGTACATGTCGAGGCAGAAATCGGCAACATTGGTCGGCTGCACGGCTTTGAATATATCGATCAGAGAATGGTCGATGTAATTCGGCAATTGTAAGATTGTCTTGGCTTGCCATTCTTCAGAGACACGCTTGGCGTATAACGGGGAAAATTTGCGCTGGACTTTATTGTCGAAAGCGAAATTCAACATCGCCGGATCGCCCGTCGTGCGATGGCGCAGAACCGTCCTCGTCTCGCGCGGGTCGTGGTCGCTGTCGTGATAGAAAAATACTATTTTGCCGCCGATTTCTTTCTGCAAGCGGCGTGCCTTCTGAATCTTCGCGACCAGAAAACGCTTCGGATAAAATCCGCAGGGCTGTTGTCCAAAGCATATAACAGGTGAGGTCATGCGGTTTCGATTTGGCGCTCCCGAATCAGTGTTTGCAGTATCAGGCTAAAAACAACGCACGCGCCGCATCCTATGAGGGGATACCAGAGATAGGAAATGGTCAGCTTATAGTACAGGACAAAAATGAGCAATTGGGCAATCAGCGCCGCCCAGAATAGCGCAGTGCCGCCCACGCGGCGGATAAAAAAGCCGACCACGAAGAGCCCGAGCAGGACGCCGTAGAAAATCGAGCCGAGAATATTGACGGCTTGGATCAGGTTCTCCGATAGCTGCGCAAACAATGCAATAGCGATGGCTGCAATGCCCCACAAGGCGGTGAAACACTTGGTAGCGGTCAAACACTCCTCGTCGGTTGCGTCGCGCTTAATCAGGAGCCTGTAGAAGTCTATCGTGGTGCAAGTGCCCAGGGCGTTGAGTTCGGCTGCCTTGGACGACAGCGCGGCGGCGAAGAAAGCCGCGACCAATAAGCCGATGGCGCCGTGGGGAAGCTCGCGAAGAATGAAAGTGATAAAAACATAGTCGGCGCTGTTGGCTTTTATCTCCGTATTCTTTGAGGACAGCTCTTGCGCTGCCGCCTGGCGGATTTTTTCGCCCTCTTGCTGAGCCACCGCCGCTCCGACAAATTCGGCCGTCGCGCTCTGATTGTCTTTAGCGCGTCGGGCCCTCAGCCAATTTTGCAGATGCTGCTTGCCCTGCGCGTGGGTTTCGTTGAACTGCGTCTCGTACTTGAGCAGGCTTTGCGCGTGCGCCGGGTCGCTCTTGCGACTTTCCAAATATCTATTGGATGCGGCGTCGAAAAACAGGGGCGGTTGATTGAATTGATAGAAAACAAACATCATCACGCCCAGCATGAGGATGCAGAACTGCATCGGTATTTTGCAGATGGCGTTGAACAACAACCCAAGCCGGCTTTCGCGCAGTGAATCGCCTGATAGATATCGTTGAACCTGCGATTGATCGGCGCCGAAGTAGGACAGCATAAGGAATGTCCCGCCCAGCAAGCCGGACCACACTGTGTAGCGCTCGTGAATGCTGGTCGAAAAATTAGCGGCGTTGAGCTTTTGAAAACCGCCCGCGACATTCAATGCGTCGACGAATGAGAGTTCGGGCGGAAGTTTGCTGAGCAGTATGCAAGCAGCGGCGGTCATGCCGATGAAGATGACCAACATTTGATATTTTTGCGTCACCGTGACTGCGTCGGTGCCACCAATGACGGTATATATCATTACGATCATGCCGGCGGCGATAATGGTCCACTGCAGTGACCAGCCGAAGACGGTGGAAAGTACAATAGCCGGTGCGTAGATGGTTAGACCTGCACCAATGCCTCGTTGCAACAAAAATAACGCTGCACCGAAAAGGCGTGTTTTCCTGTCAAAACGGTTTTCCAGATATTCGTAGGCGGTGTAAACATGCAGCTTGTGAAAGATCGGCAAGAAAAAAAGCGATATTAAAATCATGGCGATGGGCACGCCGAAATACACCTGGAGAAACCCGATGCCGCTCAAATATCCCTGCCCCGGCGTGGAAAGAAATGTGATCGCACTTGCCTGAGTAGCCATTACCGAGATGCCGATCACCCACCAGGGCGTGTGGTCGCTGCCGCGCATGTAGCTGTCGAGATCGCGGCGGTTGCGCGTGTGCCAGACCCCATAGAAAGTAATGGCGGCAATGGACGCTATCAGCACAAAAATATCCAGGCCGTTCATTGGGTAAACAGCCTCAGTGCGATGAGCAGGAAAATCCAGACGACGAAATTAACGAGAACCAGCACGTAAGCGCCGTTCCATGTTTTTGGAAAAGGCAGACCGGTCGACTTTTCCTGATCGTTTGCTGTGCTGTTCACTTGCCTATAGAAACCATGTTCGCAAATAATCTGTATGCGCCGGGGACGCCCGCCGGTAGTTGCCGGAAGAAACCCAAGCCCGTGTAGATGTAATTGCCCTTGCCGTATTTTGCCGCCAGCAATGCGCCTTCGTGCGGATCTTCGCCGATGTCGTTGAAAGCCAATATTGGCGTGAAGCGAGAGTCCCATTTGTTGGGGAAATACAGCCCACGCTCTTGGACCCAGCCGTCGAAATCAGCGCTTGTGATTTTGTTTGGAACATTGAGAATGGGACTGTCGGGCGCAAGAAACTTTACGGGCGCCTTTTCATCGGTAACTCTGTCGTTGGAAATTTGCAGGTCGTAAGGCGCGACTTTGTCGGCTTTCAACTTGTCGTGCCGGTTGTATTGAACGATAAGTGTGCCGCCGTTTTCCACGTAAGAAAAGAGAATCGGCATGGCGTTGGCGATGTTGTTGCGAACATTGAGCGCTCTAACTCCTACAACAACCGCGTCCAGACCTTCCAGATCTTTCGCTGTGAGATTGGCATCGTCGAGAACTTTCACTGCATATCCCATCTCTTGCAGGTTTTCGGCCAGCGTGTCGCCTGCGCCAGGCAGATATCCCACAGTGTGACCGCGCGTTGCCAGATCGAAACTGACAGCATGCATCACCGCCGGTGGTTGCAACAGTTGGCGAGGTAAATGCGGATAATTTACTTCCTGGCGCTGATTGTGATACTTCTCGCCGTCGATTACAGCCGTGGCTGTGAGCTGGGCAGTCGAAATTGTTGAGCTTTCCGGCGCCGTGATTTTGAAGACGAACTTCGCCGTGTCGCCCACTGCGGCGAGATTAAATGGTTGCGCGGGGGGATCGATTTTCCATGATTCGGATTGTGCAGAATCAGATTTCTTCGAACTGGATTGCGCCGCGCCTGCTATCTGCAATTCCAATGTTCCGTGAGAATTGGCTCGTGATGCTCTGATTTCTACTTCCACGCTGCGGGATGAACCCGGGCGCATCACAGCAACTTCTGAAAGAAAGCGCATAGAAACCGGCGGTATAACATCCAGCCGGCGGCGAATTTCATTTCCGAGCGAGTCTTTTGTGACTTGCACAGGCTCGTCATTGATAACCAGGGTCAAGCCGTCAATGAGGAATTCGTATTCCACTGGAAAAGATGGCGCATTCTCCGCAGTACCGATGAGCTTACCGTTTTTGACATCGAACATTCCCGGGGTTCCATCCTCGAGCAGCCAATATGGCTGTGTGAGAGGCGTCGTGACGGGCAGGGTTTCGGTGACTTCAATTGATTGTGGCTCGTCGACGACGCGGTCGATTTTCTTTTTGCATTTTTCCTGAGGCAGCTTGGGAAGGCGCACTTCAAGCCATTTGATTTGCAAATTCTTGGGAGGTTTTGATTTGAGAGAAGCGGAGACAAGCAAATTCATCGGCTCGCCCGGCACGACATCTGAGTGCGAAATTGTTGTTTCGACTTTCAAGCCAAGGCATTCTGCAAGTATGCGGTCGAGCAATGCTTGTTTCTCTAGCAGCACGCTTTTCTCGCCGTCGTCTTTGTGTTTTGCAGTAAGAGAATTGACCTCCTTTCGCAACTTAAGCAGTGACGGAACACTTGCTGCCGGATCTTTGATATCGAACTTTTCAATCACTTCGCCTGCGTCTTTGCCGATGGCAGAACCGCCTTCGATGCGAGCCCAGCTCGTGTCGACGCCTTCCATTATGTCGGCGGTAATGGGCGCGCCGTCCAGCAATTGAAACTGTTCGAGCCGTTTTTCGCCATCGCCGCCCGGCATTTTAAAAGTGTCAAAGCCCTGCGTCTTGTGCATGGCGCGGCTGGCGCCAGCTATTGAATGAAAAGTTTCGCCTGACACAGGATCTTTTCCTGTGGCGTCGATTTTATAGACCGGTTGATCGGTGATTTTGTCTTTCTGCCAAATAGAAGCGTTCCACAGAATGCGCTTGGGCTGCCAGGGAGGAAGGTCATGTTCTGGAAATGCTTTCGGATCGCCAGCTAGCTTAAACGCTTCCATTGCCAGCACTGTCGAGGTCGTGTGGTGACCGTGTGTCCCGCCCGGGCTGGGCGAAAAGCGAGTGATGAGAATGTCCGGGCGAAACTTGCGTATGACGCGAACGATGTCGGACAGCACTTCTTGCTTGTCCCAGACCGTCATCGTCTCCAAATAGTTTTTCGAAAAACCATAATCTTTTGCGCGAGTGAAAAACTGCTGGGCGCCATCGATTTGTCTCGCCGCGAGCAGCTCTTGCGTCCGCGCGACGCCGAGTTTTGCACCAAGATCCGCGCCTAAAACATTTTGCCCGCCGTCGCCGCGCGTGAGAGAAAGATAGGCGGTGCGGTAGTTGCGCCCGCGTGAGAGATACGCGAGCAACTCAGTATTTTCATCGTCGGGATGCGCCGCAATGTAGAGAACGCTGCCCATCTGGCGAAAGCTCTCCAATTCATGCAGTATCGCCTGTGGAGAATCGCTGTTCATTTTGATTCGGGCTCCTAGCGCAAAACTGGGAAAAACTTTGGCTGATACGCCGCTAGCCGCAGCGGTATACCCAGGCAAGTAAACGTTAGCCAATAGCGACGCCGCGCAACTTAAAACAATTGCGCAGCGCCGCCCTTTGAATGACGGTGAACCATATGCGGTATCAACGGGTTTCCTCAAGGCAATGTCCGCAGTTGTTATTGCAGGGTCTTGATGAGGCTTTCGTTGAGTTTTACATATGCCAGATCGTTGGCTTTGTTAGCTAATTCAAGCGAGTGTTTTGCGGCAGCCAATGCGGCGGTCTTATCGCCCAACTTTGCCAGGATCTTCGCTTGCAAGTGCACGATGTAAAACGCGTCTCTTTCCGCAACGGCAGCGTCTACCCACTTCTTCGCTTGCTGCAAATCTTTCTCGTGGTTAAACCAGAAATTGGCAGCTTGGAAGTAGGGCTTTTCCTTCTTGTCTGATGCCATCTCTGCTTCGATCTGCTTGGTGAGCTTGTCGATATAGTTAACTTCCAGCGTCATCGGCACTTTAACCTTGTCCCAAGCCAGCTTCATATCTGCTGACTCGTCTTTGAAATTGTCGAATTCGATGGTCATTGTTTCAATAGGAGTAGAAACGCTGATCGGCTTCACCGCAAAGCGAACGAGATCAGCCTTCTCATCATATTTATAGGTGCCCCACTGATCGGAGCCTTTGTTGATAATGACAGTCCACTCGTCTTTGCCGGGAATGGTCATCAAAGCGTAGGTCCCGGCGGGGATATCATGCCCGTTGATTTTTACATCGGTGCTGAAGACCAGCTTGGTGGCGGCGTTGGCACCTGTGCGCCAGACCTTTCCGTAAGGAATCATCGAGCCGAAAACTTCGCGACCCTTCAGTCCTGGTCTGGAATAGGTCACTTCTACATCGGTCAAGCCGACGCGCTGCTTTACAGTGCATTGCGGGCTTGGCGCCGGGAATTCCAACTTGGCAGTGTCTGCCAAAGCAGCAGATGAAGTCATGAGCGCTCCTATGAATGCGAAGGCAATTGGGAATTGTTTGAGTTTCATATCTCTTCCAATCGGATGGGGTAGGTTTGATTCCAGCCATCTTAGTACCAGGCTGTACTAAACGTCAGCCATTGAAAACTTTTTTGCACGAATTGCCGATTAAATTCGTCGCGAATCACCAAGATCGGCATTTAATCTGCAAAAACGCCCAGCTATGCTGGAAGTAACTCAGTATCCGCTTGGCAATAGCTTGGTAGTCGCTAGACCTCGTATTTAGCGGACAGTTCTCTAACTTCGCTGCAGATTCTTTCCTTCTCGCCGGTATGCTCCAGAATTGCTACGTCGTAATTCGACTGTAGATTGAGCCAAAATTCGGGCGAAGTTTTGAAAATACGAGATAGGCGTAATGCGGTATCCGCTGTTATTGCGCGATTATCTTTCAGAATGGCGGCGATGCGCGTCGCCGGGACGCCCATATGAACTGCTAGCTTATTGGCGCTTAAATCCAGCGGCTCCATAAATTCAGCGCGCAAAATCTCTCCGGGCGTTACGGGAGGAAGTTTGCCACCTGATTTGTATTTAGTGGTAGTCGGTGATTTCGACATTGCTGAATTCATCTCCTTCAAGCAGAAAGCAAATTCTATATTGGTCGTTTATCCTGATGCTGTACTGCCCTTCTCTGTTTCCGTGTAGCGCTTCGAGCTTATTGCCAGGTATTGCCGCCAAGTCTGCTAAACCTCTGGCCGCGCGTAAGATGGCTAGTTTTCTCCTCGCGGCAATTTGAATGCTGTCAAAACGTTTAACGTATCGGTTTGATGCAAGTAATTCTGTGTCTTTATCGCTGAAATTCTTGATCATACGTCGAGCGTAACACGCGACGCGTTGTATGTCTAGCGGGAAGGGTGTGGTGGGCGTCGATATCTACGCTTTCGGCAGGCGGAACCAGAAGCGGCTTCCTGCAATGTCGGGGGAACTTTCGACGCCGATTGTGCCGCCGTGCAGTTCTATGATTGATTTGCAGATGGCCAGACCCAATCCAAATCCTTTAGCGCGATCTCGTTTCGTATTCGCCTGCTGATACTTCTCAAAAATTTGAGACTGCATGCGTAAAGGGACGCCAGGACCCTGATCGATGATGGAGACTTCAGCCATTGCGCCGAGATCTTTTGCTTCGATTTTCACTTTTGTCTTTTCCGGTGACAGCTTAATTGCGTTGGAAATCAGGTTGGTGAGAACGTTGCCGATGTAGAGCGAATCCGCGTTGACTTGCAAATCTGTTTTGCTTGATTCTAACTCTACTTTGTGAGCTTCAGCGAATTGGCTTGTAGATTCCAGAGATTGCGCGATCAGGTCGCTCAATTTGACTTCGGTGCGGCTCAATTCAAGATTGCCTGATTCGAGCTTTTCAATCTCGAGCAGCTTTCCGACGAGTTCTAAAATCTTGTCGACATTCTTTTCGGCGGTGGACAATTTATCGTCGACTTCATCGGGAATGTCGCCGTATCTGCCTCTTTGCACTAATTGCAGAATGCCATTGATGGAAGAAAGTGGAGTGCGAATGTCATGGCTAACCATTGCATAGAAGTCGCGTTTCAATTGTTCCAGGCGAAACCGCTCGCTGATGTCCTTAATGGTCGCCAGGTAGCGCACGCCTTCAGGGCTGTCGAAGCGAGCCACTGATACCTCTGCTGGTATCACCTCTCTGTCGGCGGAAATCGCTTCCATTTGCGTGGAGCTCTCAGTTTTTGCGGCGATCAGCTTGTTGAGAAACTCGCTAGCGTCTGCTTCCTTTGCTGTGTCTGCGTTCTTGTTCGCATCGCTAACTTTGCTGGTTTCTGAAAACAAAATTGTCAGCGGTTTTCCATGTATGTCGTCGCATTTGTGGAGGAATGTCTTTTCAGCCGTTGCGTTGAACGATTGGATAACGCCCTTTTCGTCGGTGACGACCACGGCAAGTGGGATGTTCTCAATCACGCGGTCGAGCCGATCTTTACCGGCTTGCAGTTGGTCGAGCATCTCATGTTCTTTGACTTGGGCGGCAGTCAAGGCGTTTGCCATCTCGTGAAAAACCCTGTCTAGCTCCCCGATCTCGTCGCTTGCATTAATTGGCGCGATGAGCATTTCCTTCTTTGCAAAACGCTTCGCGTTGGTTTTCAGAATCGCCAAGTTCGTGACAGTGCCGCGCAGAAAGAACAAGCCAACAGTGATTGCTGCGAGTGAACTTATCGCCATCGCTAGATCGAGATTACGTTTCAAATCCGTTCTGAATGATTGTTGCGTGCTGTCTTCCGGCGCCAATTTCGCCTGTTGTGCGAGCCCGATTTCTTGCAGCTTGCGCATAAAATTGATTGCCGAATTCTTGAATTTTTCATTGGCTTCGATGTTGGTAAACAGCGATAAGCCCTGGTTTTCGCGATCTAATTTCAATTTCCATGCCTGGAACGCATGCACAAAGCCTCCGCCGCTCTTTCGCAGACTCTCTGCTGTTGCAGGTTCGTGTGCGTCGCGCTCGAGCCGCAGAGCCAGCTCGTCTATCTGCGAATTGACCATAAGAATATAGGCGTCGCGCTTGCTGCCTGACTCTTTACCGCCGTAGACACCAAAACTCACCATCGCCTGAAACGCGTTAAAGCCGTTGAGGAAAAGCTCGTTAACACGACTGACGATCTCGCGTCGCACCTCTGCCTGTTTCGCCTGTGCCTCGCTGGCTTCGAGCTGATGCTTCAGCACGAAATACACTCCGGTCTGCACGGCAAGCGGCACAACGACAATGAGAATCCCCTTGTGCGCCAGCTTGAGCTGCGGTAAATGCAAATTTTTTGTCCGCTCAGTCACGCCGGCTCCTGGCAAAGAAAGTGCGAATCACCACGCGGTATGGCGTTGTTTCGTCCACGAATTTTATCATCTTGGCTCCGTGCGCCCATCCGAAATCGAACGCTCCAACCCGCAAGTATTCCACGCTCCACCCCACAAGTAGTTCACGCTCCGCCCCACAAGTATTCACACGCCGCAATACTAGTTTCGCCCTGGCCAGTCTGCTGTCTAGTCGCATGCTAGCTCGCCGCAGCATTCGATGAAGTTTGAGGTTTTTCCCACGGCGTCAGCCATCGCGCCTGGGTTTCCATTTTTTTTTCAAGCCGGTTTCGTTACGGTGCAGGTATGTCTATTTTTCATTTCTTTCACTCTCCCGCGCAGGTTCACTGACTTTCAGGCACGAAAATTATGATTATGGAAAAACTATCGCTGTTCCTTGATGGAACAATGTCCGGCCACTTTCTTTCTGAAATGGTCATATTCGCCGTCTTTGCGCTCGGGCTGGAAGTCGTCTTCACGTCCGTGTGCGATTGGAAACAAGACAAAAGGCGCTTCCTCATGGGCTACAGCTCAGTGTGGTATGCGCCGCTGTACGCGCTGGCGCCGGTGTTTTTGCACCTCGTCGGCGCATATTTTTTCGAGCTGCCCTTCTTGCTGCGCGGAACGCTTTACGCGCTCGTCATCTTCGCAGTCGAGTATTTGGGCATGCTTTCGCTGCGCTTGCTGCTCGGCGCGTCGCCGTCGCAAGAGCATTACTACAAGGCTCGATGGAACATTCACGGTTTGATCCGGCTGGATTATTTTCCGGCGATGTTCGTCATGGGGCTGATTTTTGAGTGGGTGTTTAGCCGCATTCACTGAGCAAATGAATGGAGGTAACTGAAATGAGAGTTCTAATTGCTGCAGTTGCCGCGCTCGTCATCACCCTTACTGAGGGTGTTTGCGATGTGTTTGCGGCGGAATCGACGGATATGTTTAAGCGCACGGTGTTTGCGGAGGCTGGTCAAGCGCCCGCTATAGGAAGCTCCCAGGGGTATCGGGTTGAAGATTTGCAGGGCGATGTCTTGAAGGAGCAAAACTCCGAGATTGCCTACAATCCTGCATCGGGCGTGAAAGTGCTGACCGCCTATGCGACGTTGAAACGCTTCGGACCGGACTTCCAGTTCGAAACATCGATCTTGCTCGATGGCGAAACAGTTGATGGTGTCTTCTCCGGCGATATCTTTCTGGAGGGCAGTGATCAGTTTTTCAATAGTGAGACGCTGAAGCAGGTTATTGCCGCTCTGGATGAAAACGGCATTGAGCGCGTTGAGGGAGCGGTGTTTGTCAGTTCTGATTTCAAGTTTGAGGGAAACGCGGCAGGGCGCAAATCTGCAATTGCGCTGAGAAAGGCGCTTGGCATTCGGCAGAAACGCGCCAAGCTTCTAGCGTCTGGCGTGAGATTTAAAGTCAAATCCGCGGGAGTAAAACGGGCTCCTCTGTCGGCGCAACTTCTGGCGAAGTCGCGTTCTCCAAAAATTCTTGCCTTGCTCAAAGACATGCTGTCGAGATCCGACAACGAGATGGCAGCGACATTTGGGCACTTGCTTGGTGGTCCGCAGGAGATAGCAAAAACATGCAGAACCGATTTTGAACTTGACGCCTCTACCCTGAACATTCAAACCGCTTCGGGTCTGGGTGTTAATCGCGTTAGTCCGAAAGCGATGATCGCCGCACTGCGAGGCTTCAAGAACTTGCTTGCGGAGCATAAGCTTGATTTGAGCGACGCATTGCCGATTGCCGGTGTCGATCACGGCACCATCTTTCAGCGCTTTGCCGACAGCGACGTGAAGGGCGTGATGGTCGGCAAGACCGGCACTCTGAAACAGACTGACCGCGGCGCTTGCGTTCTGGTTGGCGAGATGCGCACACTGCTGCGTGGGGAGATTTTGTTTGTCGTTTTTCAACGTGGACGCAACACAACCCAACTTCGTCTTTCGCAGAACATTTTCGTCGAAAACCTGCTTCTCGATTATGGTGGAGCTGGGCTCAAATATGCCGGTTGAGCCATGAAAGCGCGCTGCATCCCAGGCGCGCTTATTTTTTTTGGACTTATTGTACTATTGTATGTAGCATGTTGGTGGAAGTTTGATATGATGTCTCAAATTGGTGGATTTTATAACATGCCGGACGAGATACAGAGCACAAATTCAGCTGACAATGAACCTGTGATTGCGGGAGCGTTGAGCATTATCAATTCTCTGGTTGGCGATGGCATTGTCAAAAAGTATGCCGTCGGTGGCTCGATCGCATTGCTCAACTACGTTGAGCCTTTTGTGACCGAAGATCTAGATATCTTTTGTCACATTGAGGAGACCGGAACTTTGATATCTTTGTCGCCAATATATTCTCATTTGAAATCTCTGGGTTTTCAGTCTGATGGAGAGTTCATTTCGATTGACGGCGTGCTTGTCCAGTTTCTCGTGCCTCCATCGAAGCTTGTTGAGGAGGCTCTCAACAACAGTGTGATCGTCAACATTGAAACTGTTGATGTACCTGTTTTCGACTATGAATACCTTCTTGCTGTTCTGGTCGAGACCAATAGACCGAAAGACCGATTAAAACTTGAGTTAGCTCGTGAATCTAGAGATCCTGATGAAGGTAAGCTTATGGACATACTTGAAAGGTATAATCTAGTTGAGCGCTGGAAAAGCATAATCGCATGAGCATAAATGACGAACCAATCACAAGCGACAATCAGTTTCTGAAAAAGGCTGAGCATCGTCGCTTTTTGGCTAACTTGCCTATTGAAGAGAAGCTGAGGCGTCTGGTGAAACTTCAAGGCATCGCTTATGCCATTGGCAAAAGCGCTGGACGAACTGTGCGCGCTCCATGGGGCAAGCAGAAACCGATTCTTTAGTCTCCGTTTTCAGCGTCTTTCGCGGTCAACGTAGAGTGTTCGTCCCGAGTTGGTACGGGGCGACTTAAGTTGCTTAACAAAGAACAGGTCGACGCAAACAAGCTTTCTTCATTCGTATAAATCGCTTCCATATAACGCTTTCGCATAAGGCGTTTCCGCATAAAACACTTTAGCTCTAGCGCTACTTTGCGCCGCCTCCTGTACGTTTTCAGTAATGACACGTTTCGGATAAAACGATTAAAGACTCGCGCGCGTCGTGTCGGGCTTCCTGCCCAACAACTGAGTCAGTTTACATTTCAATTTTCCCCATCGATTTTATCTGCCCGATTTGGCATCTCAACCGCAAAATCCCGCCCAGTGGGCGTTTGCGCCGTCAATCCCGGCGTTTATGTGTTTGGTTTAATGGGGCGATTTCTATAGATTGAAGTCAAACATCGACGACTCAATCGGCATCAGGCAGCAGCAACCACAGAAACCCAGTACACAGCACAAATCACAGCTAAAGCCTCAATCGCCCGAGCGATGGTATCGATGCATTGTTTAAACCGCTTCGAGAGAAGCACAAATCTTTCAAAAATGAAAAAGGTAAATTTCCAGCTGTCTAACAGCAACAACGCAAAACTGATCGCAGAGTTCCCTGATGAAGCAGCAAAACTCGGCATCACTGCAGAAGAAAACGAAGCATTCCTGCAGTTAGTGATGAACATGCCAATCGGCGGAACGCTGAGGGCGAAGTCCTTTGTGACTGGCACAATTGTGCAGAAGACCAAAGAAGGTGTGTACGTAGACTTCGGCACAAAGCACGACGGTTTTTGCCCGGCTGTGGAAGCTGGCGAATTGAACGTGGGCGACAAGGCTTCTTTCTGGGTGCTTGACCCTGCCGATTACGAAAAGGCAGCGACGCTGTCACATACTAAGTACCTGGCATGGCAGCATTTGGATGAACTGAAGGAAAGCGGTGCCGTGATTACGGGTCGCGTATTCTTCATTGCCAAAGACAAACGCACCAGCCGCATCGCCGGTGTGCGTGTTGCATTCGACGAAGGCATCCTTAAAGGTATCCGCGGTTTTGTGCCGTTCCGCGAAACACAAGATCGCCGCAACATCGAAAACCTGCTCAACGAGAAGTTGGAGTTGGTGGTGATGAAGTCTGATCCTCACCGCGGACCTTTCGGTGACCTGGTTTTGAGCAACACCAAAGCAGGTTCTTCCTTTGTACGCGAGCAGGTTTCCAAACTGGAAGCCGGTTTGATCGTGGAAGGCAAGGTGAAGAAAATCCTCAATCTTGAGGATGGCGAAAAAGGCGTGTTGGTTGAACTGTGTGAAGGTCTGACCGGCATCATGTACAGCCGCGACATCACCACCGTTCCCGGTAAGTCCATCGCCGACACCATCAAGGTTGGCGACGTGCGCACCTTCGAGGTGAAACGCGTTGATGCTAAGGAAGGCAAAGTTTGGCTGGCGACAAAGCGCCTGGACAAAATCAACTTCCAGAAGCAAATCGCGAAGGACCAGGTGTACACCGGCAAAGTAGTGCGCTCCTACGAGTACGGAGTGTTCGTTCATCTTGGTTGCGAAATCAATGGATTGGTGCACGTTTCCGATCTGAAGAAAGCCGGCCGCGAGAATACAAAGGTTGGTGACATCGTGACCGTGAAAGTGAAACACGCCGACGAGAGAGCAGAGCGCATCGCGCTGCAGTTGGTGGAAACCAAGTAAGGGTGCCGCAAGGCGAAACCGCAGACAGCGGAGAAAACAAATGTTTAACCAGGAGGGGAGGCGATGAGCCTTCCTCCACAATTTAACTAGAAATGAAAAGAGTATCTAGCCTGGATGTTCTGGGCAATCCTGAGACAATCGCCGTTTTCACCAACGAAAACAAAACAATCTCCTGCCTCCAACCAGCCAACGAAGCTGATTTGAATGAGGCAATTTTTTCCACGCTCCTAAAGTTCGACCCCACCGCGCTGCCTTCCGGCCCACTGGAAGTGCGCAGTGATGGGACTCTCTTCGCTTCGGGCAAGTACTTCGCGCCGGAGGTGTACGACGAAAAGTTGTACACGCTGCGCAAGAAGTTCGACGCCGCCAACGGCATCACGCCGTCCGACCGCGTCCTGGTGCCCGGCGAGCTGAAAAGACAAGTCCTCAAATCTGGTGGCGTCATCAGCTAAATAATCATCAATGAAAATTCTGCATGCAATCGGATTGATGCTGGCAGCAGTTGCCGGCGTTTGCGTGGTGCTCTTCATCTCGGCAACCCTGCTCAAAGCGGGGCATCCGATAGGAGCGCTGATCGCATTCCTCGGACTGATGTTCGGCTTGCGCAGAGTGTTCAAAAAGCATCTTAATCCCTAGTACCTGCAGTTGAATGCATGCGCATGCGACGGCTGGTGCCGTTTGGCTGTAAGCGCGTGCTTTCTCTCAGGTCAGGGCGCGGGTGCAATTGTTTAACATCAAAAAATAAAACGACATGAAATGGCTAATTAACCTGGTGTCGGCGCATCCGATACCACTATTGGTGCTGGCATTTCTTTTCGTGCTGTGGATTGTGTTATCACCCCGTGTAAGCCCTGGCCTATATACGCAGAAGCTCTTCCTGCCTAAAAGTCATCCCGGCGATTCAGTAAAACTGAAGGAATACGTCAAGTATCCCAATCACCGTGTTTCGTTCAAGGCAGCGGATGGGAAGAACATGATGCGCGGCTGGATTTTCAATAATCCCGGCAGCAAATTCGTGTACCTCTTTCATCAGGGCAATTCCGGCGACATACCCAGATATCTGGAAGTCGTCGAGCTCTTGCTGGAAAGCGGCGCTTCCGTATTCATCTATGAGCCACGAGGTTACGGCAAAAGCTTCGGCAAGCCGACCGTCGACAGTTGGCTCGAAGATGGTCTGACGGCGTACGACTATCTAGTCGATTCGCTGAATTACACAAGCGATCGAATCATTCTTTTCGGCGTTTCCCTCGGCACCACAGCCGCCTCGCATGTTTCCAAACATCGAGCGGCCGCAGGCTTGGTGCTGCAATCGGGCTTCGCATCTCTGGAGAAAATCGCCAAGCAGGAAGTTCCCTTCTTGAAGATCTATCCCTCGTGGCTCTTCACTCACAAGTTGGACAATATGGAAGCGGTCACTGCCGCTGTTCATCCGCCAATCTTGTTTGTGCACGGGCTGCAAGATGATTTGATTCCACCGGCACACACGCGCGAAATGCACTATGCAGCCACCGATCAGAAAAGCGTTTTGTACCTGCCCGGCTCCAACCACACTGAAGTGGCGCCGACCGACAGGGAAAAATACCTGTATACACTGATGCTCTTCCTGGCGGGCTTGTAGAGAGTGCGGGCAGGGTGCGAAAGTCGCTCTTCGCATCGCTGCTCGATTCTCTGCAAGTTGCAGGAATGCATCCGGCAGGTGATTTATTCACCGGCTTGGGGTGGAGCGTAAACGCTCTGCCCGAGCCACAAATAGAAGTTTATGAACAGTGAAAACAGTTTCAATCCGTATATCACAGTACGGGATGGAGAAAGAAGAATAGTTGCGCTTGCAGTCAATGCAACCGTCCAACCGGGCGGAGTCGCCATCGTCAATGCCTTTGCCGTCGCCACTTTCAAGCGCGGCTCAATCGGCTACGTGATGAAAAATGCCAATGTCACGGGCGAGCCCGGCTGTCTTCTCTATCTTCAGGTCAATACAGGCTATCTCGCCAGTTTGCCCCCAAATCTCGTACTCAACGGTCTGGACGGTGTTCCGTACAAAGACTTTTATGACATGCCGGATTGGTTTTGGCACCGCAAAGACCGCGGTTCGCTTGGATTTACGAACTAGGCGAATGCGGCTCGCGTTGAATTGAAACAAAATTGATAATGGCTGCGCGCAATTGGCGACGCGGCACAAACTCTTTCGCATGAAAAATAACAAGAAAGAGTCCAAAAAGTCGAAAGGCTCGAAGGGCTCTAAAAAATCGAAAGCTCCTAAAGTTCTTCTGTCGCCCGAACAGGCGCTTGCCCAGAGGAGACGTCGCAAGTTGAGACGCATGGTCAAAGACCTGCGCGCCGTCTGCGATCGCAAGATAGCCAAGTTTTGCGGGCGCCCCATCGACGTTCCTATCGATGCTTACTTGCCAGACGCAGTAGACATCGTCGAGAAGGAATTGGCGGTGATGAACTGGAAAGTTTCGAGGCATTCCGAAATGGAAGGCCAAAACCCGATTATCCGGCTGGCTATGCGCTAAGGCGGAGTGGTCAAACTCAAAAATGACAGCATGATACGCAAAATTTTTCTGATTTTGTCGGCGATTTTGATTGCTGTCTGTGTCGTCACTTGGTTCTTCAATCCTGAGAAAGCACGCATGTTTATGGGCGCGGCGATGGTTTCGTTCGCGTGTTACATCATTTGCTATCTCATCTGGGGAACGGAAGTCGAGCACAAGAAGCACTAGGGCACTCGTCTGCGCTAGAACCTACAAATCGCCCCTCATCGCCAAGGTGCGCGCGATGAATTACACAGCCACTAACAAAA
Source organism: Cyanobacteria bacterium PR.3.49 (assembly GCA_013997645.1). GTDB lineage: Bacteria > Cyanobacteriota > Vampirovibrionia > Obscuribacterales > Obscuribacteraceae > QKMZ01. Next base: position 15,441 of record PNKB01000013.1, on the reverse strand, counting down.
AACAAAAAAACGACTATGTTACGTTTCATCATTCGCGTATTGCTGACAGCAATCGCTTTCAAATTCATCTTCAACATCTTTCCCGGTATCGAATTTACCGGCTCCTTCGGCAATGCCATCGTCTACGGACTGCTGCTTTCAGTGGTGGGCTTCGTAGTAGGCATTGGCCTCCTGGCTGCAACAGCAGCACTCGGCGTCGCCACAAGGGGCATCGGAGTAGTGATCATCGGTATCGCTTATGTCCTGGGCTTCTGGCTATTACCCGCCGTGCAGCTCGAATTGCTGGCGCATTGGTTTCCGCAGCATCTCAGCGTAAACGGTTTTGGCTGGGCGGTTCTGGCAGGGCTGATTCTGATGATTATCAATGCATTTACGAGCAGCCCGAAGAAATCGAGTTGATGAACCTGGATAAAAACGCGCATGGGTACCACTGATGCGCTGACTTTTGTAACAGCACGGACGGCGCGTTCGTGCTGTTGCTAAAAAAAATTGTTGAACTAAAAACTTAAATGAAATGAAAGAACGAAATGTCTATAACCAGCTCAAGCTGCTGAAAGCGCAAAGGTTCTGGAGGCAAAAACAGTATCATTCCATGATGGGTGCGGTTTGCTCTTTCGAGCAAGATGGTGCCTCGAAGGCTGCCAGAGTCTTCGAACATCAGGCAGTCTATCTGGCTTTCATCGCTCATCGCCTGGAAGCAAGCGTGCAGGAAAAACTCAATCAGACCGAAAAGCATGTGAGCGAGATTCATTCACTTGTAGGTGAATCTCCCGTTGATGCGTGCCTTGCCCAGGCTCTGGGTGTCATTGAAGGATTAAACATCATCGGAGGAATTTCGGCAGAGTTATTGATGCGCGCTCATCGTGCGCTCAACAATGCAACCGCGATGGTGTTGGGTCGCACGTCGCAACAAGGATTGCCGATGTTTGCCAATGATCCCAGCGAGGATTTGCTGATTGCTTGCGCGCAAACGCGCGAGTCTGCGGTTCCGGGCATGGCGGACATAGTGAAAAGATGCATTGAGCAAGCCACCAAGCATAATGTGCGGGCTGCCAATGTTGTGGAGTTTCTTTCGCCGTCAATTTCTTCTTACGTCAATGCTGTGTCTATGAGCACTTCGGCGAATGCCTTTCAGGAAATCGCCCAGTTCTTGAACCAGCCGTTTTCGGAGAAGGGCAACTTTGACGGTGATCCCGCGGAGAATTCTCAGGCGGCGGAATTTCAAATCGCTCGCGCTCTTGCCGCCGGCCATGCAGCCGACGTCATACTCGCCCACATTCAGGAAGAGGATTTATGGAACATTCAATTCCTCAATTGATGGCTATCAGCGGGAATGCTGTGCCCATCATCTCCTTGCTATTGATGCTGGTCGCCAGTGTTTTGTTTATCATCAGTCTGGTCAATTTCTACAAGGCAAGCAGAACGAAACTGAGATCCGATTACTCGAGGGCTTTCCGCTTTTCCGGAAATGGCTTCTTGTTGCTCGGCATTTTGGAAGCGGCTCTGGTTGCTCTTGTAGGACCTGGACTGAAGATGAATGCGATGTACGCGGCGGTGTTTTTCATTTTGTTCGGTGCCGCTGCATCGTACATTGGCGAAAAACTAAAACCAAAGTCGAATGGCAGGAAGTAAGGTCTATGCCTTTGGAAAAAAGGTCGAAACCTGTGCATACGAAATAAGCAAAGAGCCGCTGTTCATAAGACTTTTCGACTCTTTGCTTTTGAAATTGATCATACTATAAGAGGTAGCAGGACTCGCCGTCTAGCAACTGCTGGTTTTTGCAGCATTAGGGTATATATAAGCGCGGCAGTCGTAAGAAGAAGCGCCATGAAAGAAAAGGGGCATGCCAGGCAAGAGCAAGACAAGATGCGTCTCATTGAGGAAGCGTCTTTAAGCGTCTCTCAAAAGAGTGAGGGCAGCTCGGCTGGCGAGTCGGCTGAGCCAACCGTTTTGATAGACGGGCAGATAGAAGGACACTTTTCTGGTGCAGCCGAGCGAAAGAGGTATAAGAAAGGCGACCTTGTCGGGCAGTGCGAAATTCTCGACGTCATAGGGCAAGGAGGCATGGGCTGTGTGTACAAAGCGCACGATCGAGTTCTTGATCGCATCGTGGCTTTGAAGACTCTGACCAAGCAGATGAGCGAGGAGAGCATTTTGCGTTTTCAGCAGGAAGCGCGCAGTTTGAGTCGACTGTCCAATCCGAACGTTGTTAGTGTGTATCAGATCGGGGTGACGGAAGAACATATTCCGTACATGATGATGGAATATGTTGATGGAGAGCCGCTTTCCGAGATAATCGCCCGTGATGCTCCGCTCAATCCCATTTGGGTCGGAGCGATGGCAGTTCAGCTTGGCAATGCGCTTGACGCCGTGCACTCGGCAGGCATCATTCATCGTGATCTTAAGCCATCTAATCTGATTGTTTCGCGCAACGAGAAGGGTGTTGAGATTCTTAAGGTGATCGACTTCGGCATCGCCTTTTACTCCACTGACGAGCAAAGGCTCACTAAAGCCGGTGCGATGCTCGGCACTCCACTGTATATGAGTCCCGAGCAGATTGTCGGCGGCGAACTGCACACAACCAGTGATGTCTATTCTATGGCTTGTATATTGTACGAAATGTTCAGCGGGCACCCTCCCTACAGCGGTTCCAGAAAGGAAATTCTCGATCAGCACGAGCGTGCCGCTACGCCGCCATTGCCAAAACACGCAAAGCGGCTGCAGCCGTTGCTCGATTGCGCCATGCGCAAAGACCCCAGCCAGCGAATCAACAGCGCATCGAAATTCGCCACTGAAATGTTCAAAATGATTTTGACCAGCCCTAAGCAGATGTTCTTAAATGCTCCTAGCTCTCTTCAAGCCAATATCTCGCGGAAGATCCCCGGAGTAGAAGAGCAGCTACCCATGATCAGGATGTGGGCGATCTTGGCTTTGCTGATTATCGCCGGCCCGTTATTGATAAGGTTTTTGCCGAAGCCATACAACTTCATTGTCTGGCTCCTTTTGGCTCTGGGCTGGCTGGTGACGCTGTATTTTGCCTTTCGACCGCCCGGCGCAAGGAAAGTTTGACCGATCGCATGAATTCTATTTGGTTTTGTTTTCAGTGCTAACGCAATCAGCTCCACTCGACCCGATCCATTTGCGGTTCGGATGAAACCAGCTGGTCGATTTCAATGAAGACCTTTTTGGCGAAAGCTTCTCCATCTTTGCCCTTAAACCATTGCCCGGGATCGAGATTGTTTTTCTGAAACTCTACAGCAACTCCCCACTCGGGCATCTCATCGATCTCGCCCATGTCTCCGACTGCATAAGAGACTGCCACCCACACCGACAGTTTTTGCTGTTTGATCCAAAAGCCCCAGCCATAATCTTCTTGAATCACTTCGTCGCAATCGAAGCCCATAGGCTTGAGGTGCGACCGCAGCCATTTTGCAAATTGACTGCCGGGCATGCCGTTGTTGAGATTTCGATCGCCTTCCAGGGCGGTGGGAAATATTTGTGTTTTAACGCGCAGGCTGAGCATGTTTTGAAGATCCTTGTCGTCGGTAGAGGACGAAGCAGCTTGTAATGCGATATTCTGCTCCGCTCGCAAGCTGCATGATCTTAGCAAATTAAAAGCCCCCCACTCTCGTGAAGGGCTCCCCCGTATAAAGACCGGATAAGTTGTGATTGGCGCTGCAGTTTCGATGTGGATATCGACTCTGCTTTTGCCCCGAGTCTATCTGCCCAGAATGCGTTTGGCGGCGGGCACTGCGGCGCACAATTTGGCGATGTCGCACTGGAGTACGTCGCCGGTGTGCAGCATCGGTTTGTAGTTCGGGTGAACATCGGTGCGCACAGCGTTGTTTTGCGCGATCATTTCAATCGTGGCAGCCATGATTTCGTTGTTTGTCGGCTTGTCTCCAGGATTGAGGCTGAGCAAGCGTTTGGCGACGTGCCAGTAGCCTTCTCCCTGACGCACTTTGAAAATGCTGTCCGGCACTTCGATGCAACCTTCGCCTTTGTCGGCGCAATCTTTTTCGGGTTCGACTGCGTCTTTAGGCTTTTCATCGAGTTCTTCGCAAGCTGTTTTTTCGGTGAAACTTTCGTCGACCGGTGCAGTCTTCGAATGATACATCTCGTCGGCGGCTTCATAGTTGTCTTTCAGATCTTGTCCGGCGCCGGCGGTCGTCATGTTGAGAGCGTCGAAATTGCCTTTGCGAGCCAGTTTGTTGATCTGGAAACCATCGCCTGCGCGGTTCCATGATTGCTCGCCGTTCAATATGCTTTGCACAAACGCGGCATTTTTCTCGTTGTAGATGCTGTCCGGATTGCCGTTTCTTCTGTCGCATTCGTCGAGATACATCTGCATTTCGCGAACAGTGACGCGACCGTTTCTGTTCTTCGAATTGATATGCTCGAGCAAAGTTCTTTGATCGCATTCGTCTTGCTGGAAAAGAGGCTCCATCGTGTGGCGCGCATCTTCCTGACGCTCTGCTTTGCGATTGCTTCTGTCTTCGCGGCGCAGATATTTGTCGACATCTTCGTGCTCGATTACTTTTCTCGTGTTGCCGTGATTTGTGGCGCGGGCAACTTCGAAGAAGAAGTCTTTTTTGCCGGCGTTGTTATCGAAGTAATTTGCGAATACTTTATTGTGTCCTTGCTCTTGGCGAATCTCGCTGTGTGTGAGCATTCCGTCCGGTCCGGGCAGATGGCCTGTCTTGCGACCTTGTGTGTCGAGCCGGTCAAAGTTGTCTTTCAAATATGCTACCGAAAGTCCTGCCAGAAGCCCTCTTCTAGAAAGCTCGTCGGTCATGTCTTGCCATTGTCTGGCGACTTTCGCCTGATCGACTTGTTGATCAGGGGAGCAGAGGCGCTCGTTTTCCAGAATCGTGTCGTATCCGTCTTGCAGTTTTTGATATGCACGATCGTAACTGCCGGGTCCGTTTTCGGTAGCGATACTCGAAACTTCTTCAACGATGCGAGATGGATTACTCATGGTCAGTGAACTCCGTATGTGTTCGGGGGGTGCACTAAATTTGCGGCCGCAACATCACACTCAGATAACAATTCGCTGTTTTTGCTGCGTAGTTTGCCCATGGTGCGAGCGTTTTGCATGTTGGCGCGATTTCGAGTCTGGTGAGTGTATAAAGGAAAAACAGCCGCCTTGTGGGCGACTGTTTCTCTGGATCGGCTAACTTTCTAAATTTAGTTGTGTCACTCAAACTGGACTTTTGTAACTGAGCATCAAGTTGCAGCTGTTTCGTCTCCCTTTGTGTTTTCGCTTTCCATCAGCGATTTGACCAGAGAGTGAAACTCGGGCAAATAGCGATGCGCATAGAAAGGTGCAAGATGACTGTAATGATGTCTTAGAATGCGTCCGATGATGCGGCGATCAGAACGAGCGCCCTGACAAAATGCTTTCAATAAAGGTAATACTGCTTTTTCATGTTTCATCCAGCCAAGCAGATGAGCTGCCGCTCTTCGCGTGTCGTCATTGTCGGAAATCAGTTCGCTTTCCAGAGTGGAGAAGCCGGCTCTTTTAGCTATGACTTTTAATCCTTGTTTGGCGCGATTGATTGAGAAAAAGCCGCTGCCGGTGTCCAGATTCTCGACCAGGTGCCTCGTCACGATGCGCCGATTCTCAGGCGACTTCGATGAATACTCAATGGCATATTGCAGAAGAGGAACTTCCCACGCCTTCAACTTCATCGCTGTGGGCATGGAATTGGCGGTCGAGCCGCGCAGCAGTTTCTGCATAATGCGCAGAGCCCGGTCGAATGCTTCCTTGCGAATAGTGTCGAGAGGCGCAACCTCTGCCAGATGTTTGGTCACAATAAGCTCTTGCTCTAATGTAAGAACAGCGCCGCGACTCGTTTCCTGCTGCGTAGCAACAGGTGCGAAGACGGGCTGCTGTACGAAAGGGGGGATGTATTGCGCTTGAAAGGCCGAAGCCGCTGCTTCAGTCATCGGAACACTCCTTGGAGGGACCCCCAATGTATGAGCGCAACATAACATTCACATCACACGCCGCGAAGGGCTGCAGGCGCGCTATTTCCTTCCGTCGTCGAACAGTTCGAACACGTCCGACACGCGTGCGTGACCGAACAACTCGTGCTCAGTCTTTACTTGTTTCAATTTCTTCAAATCGGGCGCAAGGATGCTGATCGCTTTTTCCTTGTTCATGCGCAGGGTCACCATATAATCATGCGATCGTCTGAATCCGTCTTTGCAGGTGAAGTTGATCGGAAAGTCGCTGGACATCGGCACGCAGCTCACCTTACAAACAACCTCTTCTGCTTCCTTCGGTGTGTCGTGCATACGCATATATTTGGCTTTGATAGAGCGCGGTGCGTAGAGAGCCGTGGCGCTATTCTTTATTCGCAACTGTTTCCACTCGGCCTCGGTGATTTCCAGTTTGTGGTCATAAACTGAGTACTCGAGCCCTTTCTCTTTTAACAAACGGGGAGCCGGCAAGGCGATGAATTGCACGTCGTTGCCCAGTTGAGTGCCCATCCGACCCATGATAGATCCAAGAAATTTGTCGTGCGGAAAGTCTAGATAGGCGCCTGTGTTTTCATTGACGTAGAGGACGTTCCACTTGGGTGCAAAACTGTAGATTTTGTATTTCTGCTTCGGCAATGCAATCGAAAGGGCGCGCGGAGTTATATAGACAAGCTGTTTTCCCCACGCTGCTGTGGACTGGTCGAAAAACCAGCCGGGCTCAGCTTTCGGCGACGAGAGCGCTTTGGTTTCGGATTTTTGAGGCGCCGGGGTTTTTGCTTCGGATTTAGCAGGCGCCGCCCTTTGCGGCTCGGCGGCGAGAGTTTGCGCGTTCTGCGTGTACGGATTCAGCAGGTTAACCAGCGCAAATGTGTATGCCAGTGCCAAGACACTGATGCTCAGCGCGTTGTAATCAGGTTGTTTTTTATAAGACTTTTGCATTTCCTGGCTTGTCGCAGCTTCACGAGCAGAGGCTTCCGAGACACCGATGCAGTCCACTTTCAAAATAATATCGCACTCCGCTTTCTTAGAGCTTGTTCAGCTTGAAGAAGCAGGCAGGATGAACTCCTTCGTTACTTTGTAACTTGCGATTCTTTACAACACGCTTGGCTATGGCTCGCGCGAAGGGGTGTCAAAAAGGAGATCAGGCGCAGATGGGTGAGAACGCACATTTACTTGTGATTATCTCAACATAGCGTCATGAAGTTCTAAATTTAAGCGCTTTTCTTAGAGGCGCTGAGTGTTTTTTTGAAGCTCTCTTTTTCAATACTGAAGGTCCATTCTTCCTCATCGCCTGTTCTCAATTCGCAAAAACCAGCAACGTCCTTCACGCAAACCGTGTCATCTGAGCTGCACCACTGGTGGTGTCGTCCGGCGTCGCGGTTTGAGTTTTTCGTGTGAAGCGAAGCTGGCATAGCGAGGCGAAGAAGCGTGAGAAGGAACTTAACCCGCAAGCTCGATAAGCTTGCCTCAAAGGAGAATTCACATGACCAAGAGCAACGTTGTCTCTCTCGGCAAGAGCAATCCCGTCGTCACCATCGGCTTCCTGCTCGGCGAGAAGAAGGAAGTTCACGTCGAGAAGGGCTCGGCCACCTCGGTTCAGGACCTGCTGGCCAAGGCGAATATCGAAGTCAAGAATCACCAGATCCGCGTGGACGGCGAGCCGGCCACGATGAAGACGCTGGTCAACGAGGGCCAGGAAGTGCTCCTCCTGAAGCCGCTCCAGGGCAACGCCTGAGCCGGATTTCCTATCTTGCGAATTGAAACGGTGTGGCGGCTTGCGTCGCCACACCTCAACGACAATTTGATAGGAGACTGCTATGGCTGATGAAAAGCCTGGAGTCGATAAATCTGCAGGCGGTCCGCCCGCCTATTCGCGCCGCGAGCATCGACCGACGGGAGTGCAGCAAAACGGACGCTTTCCCTACTTCGAGCAGATCAACCGGCCTGATGCGCCCCTGACTCCGCACGATTTCTACCCGCGCATCAAGCTCATCGAACGCAAGGTTCCGACCATTCGGATTGCACCGGAAGCCTACAAGCGCATGCAGCTCTACGTCGAGCTGGCGCGCCTGGAGGTCGGTTGGCTCGGCACCGCCGAACGTCTGGAATCGGGCGATTTCTACATCGAACATGTGTTCCTTCTCACGCAAAACGCGGGTGCTGCGCACGCCAAGATTTCCGAAGAAGGCCAGATGGACCTGTACAAGCACCTGATTCAGAGCGGTCGGCGTGAAGATACGCGGCGGCTTTTCTTCTGGGGGCATTCGCATGTCCGCATGGAGACGCTGCCGTCGCCGCAGGACGATGCCACCATGGTCGAACTGCAAGAGCAGGGCAACAAGTGGTTCATCCGCGGCATCCTCAACAAGCTCGGTCGCGCGCAGTTCGATGTGTATCTCTACGAATCGAACTTGCAGTTCATCGACGTGCCGTGGGAAATCTGGTCGCCGCAACCGGTTGCTGAAGAAGCACCGAAGACCGGATTGGCTGCCGTTGCCGAAGGACTCGGCGGTCTCAAGCAGCGGGTCGTGAAGGGCACCAAGCGCTTTATCGAAAGCCTTTCCAACGACCCGGTCGTGAAGCCCAGGACGCAGATGCGCGGTCCGCTGCCTATCTCCGACGAGCTGCGCGCCGAGGTGGAGGCTGAGATTCGCGAGAAAGTGACAATCAGCTACCTGCCCGATCTCGCTCGAGGCTACGGTGAATTGCCGCTGCTCGAGGATTTGGCTCGCGAACGCGATGCCGAAATTCGAGCCCAGGGCGAAGCGCCGGCTGAAGCGTCCGAGGGCGCTCCAGGCGCAGCTCCGGCTGAAGCGTCCGAGGAAACTCCTGGCGCAGCTCCACGCGCTGCTGCGCAAATCCCCGGACCGCCCGAGGCGCTCCCGCCTGTTACCACCAAGAGTGGAGAATGAAAATGCCGCTCAATATCACACGACACATCGATGTGTTTTCACCCGATGATTTCGGCGCTCGCCGCGTTGACGTGATCGGCGTCGGCGCTTCCGGCTCGCGCGTCGTTCTCAGCCTGGCCAAGCTGGGCATCGAGAACATCCATGTCTGGGACGACGACGTCGTCGAGGCGCACAACGTGCCCAATCAGGTCTTCGGCCTGGACGATGTCGGCAAGCTCAAGGTCGACGCGCTCAAGGCGATTGTGCTGCGCCAGACCGGCATCGAGATCACCACTCATGCCGAGCGGGTAGACGGCAAGCAGGTGCTGGGCGAGGTGGTCTTCCTCCTCACCGACACCATGTCGTCGCGCAAGCAGATCTGGAACGGCGGCATCAAGTACAAGGCGCGCACCAAGCTGATGATCGAGACCCGCATGGGTTCCGACCAGGGCTACGTCTACATCATCAATCCCACCGCGCCGGCGCAGGTTCGCGGATGGGAAGCCGCTTCCGATTACGGTGACGAAGTCGCCGAAGTCTCCGCCTGTGGTACCAGCATCTCGGTTGGTCCGACTGCCGAGTTCCTCTCGGGACTGGCTGTCTGGCAGCTGATTCGCTGGTTCGCCGGTGTGCAGAAGAAGGGCGACACCGCTCTCGAAAACGAGCTCGTTTTCGGTCTGCGCACGCCGACCATGGTCGGTCGCAAGTTCAAGTGATCTGCAAATCGTCAGACGACATGCTGCTTCAAGGCGTGTCGGCCGACTGAATCAGATCCAAATTCTAGAGAATCTGGAGACTAATATGCAGACATTCTGGACGTTGATCTTGGAGCACTGGATACTCTCGACGATTGCACTCGTCGTCGGTGTCCCGCTCCTGATTGCCATGATCCGCAACTGGCGCACGAAGGCGTTCGTCGCCTCTACGCTGCGAGATCTGTATCCTGAAGGACTACCGCAACCGGCTGCCGGACAGCATCGACAGGATGTGAAATTCCTGGGCGATAAAATCCGCAGTCGCGAAGCGAAGTTCTTCAATGCGTTCGTGAAAGCCATCCTCTCTCCTCTGGTCGACAGGGGAATCGTCGTCAGACGCGGCGCTCCCAAGTCCGACCACGACTATGGAAAGTTCAGCATCTTTCTCGGCTACGGACCGCGGGGCGGGAAAGTGACATCGGCAGCCAGAAAGCTGTTCGGTTGGGAACGCGCCTATGACGGCAAAACCTACGCCTACAGTGGCACAGGCGTGCCGATCATGGACGAGAGCGGCGATATCGTCGCTGAGTACAGCGGACACACCGTGTACTTCTTTGTCGACCCCAACCTCTACGGAACCTTCGGTTGCGCGCGCATCTTCGCTGAAGTGCTCAAGCGCGTCGCCGAAGAAATTCCGCATGCAGGCGGCGAAGAAGACTCCGGCAAGTTCGCCGATGCGCTTGAAGCCGCGGTCAAACGCAGTCTCTCGGAACGTTCGCCTCGCCGCAAGCGCGAGGACAACGATCCGGAAAAGGAGCTGGAAGACCCGGCTGTCACCTGGCAGAAGATGGTCGACACCGCTCGCGAATCCGAAGCGGAAAGCGTCCGGCTGCGCCAGCAAGCGGCTCACGAACTGGGCAGCGAGTACGATGCGCTCTGCCGCGTCAAGAAAATCGAGTCGATTGTCATCAACGAGAAGGATCTCGAGATCCACACCGAAACCCTCTATCTGACGGATCCGGCGACCGGAAACGTCTACGAGATGGGTCGGTTTAAGATCACGATTCCTTACTCGAACTCGCGTTCGGTCATCTGGAAGAACAAAACTCGCCAGGTGGACGGGGTCTTGTCGAAGATGATGCACCTGCACGTCAGCTCGAATGGGCGCGCGTGCCTGGGCAACACGGGTCCATGGTTTAACAAGCTGATTCTCGAGCTCAAGTTCGCCGATGCCGCTCAGCTGGCCATCGCTTTCATCGAGACCGTCAACCCCGAAGACACCCGCACTTACAAATACATCGGCAACTGGCCGAGAGTATCTTGAGGAGGAGCGAATGACAAAACTTTCCTTCTCCGGCATCGGTGAAGCCGATCGCAACAAGCTCAAGAGCGCGGGCATCAAGTACCAAATTCTGGACAAGGCGTCTGAAACCATCGTCATCGACGATGCGGATCTTAAGCAGATGCTCGACGCCATGGACTTCGACGCCGAACAATCGAGCGAATCCGCGAAATTCGAAGGCATCATTCCCATGAAGCTTTCCCGCCGCCGACGCCCTCATGTACGCACTCGGACCGCGGTTTCCGGTGGCATTCAAGCCGACCCGGCCGAACGCGTGAAATACATCTCGGTATGCGGCAAGCGGCTCAGCAAGCTGACCAAAGAAGCGGACAAAGTCGCCGACAAGCTTCGCAAGAAGCTGGTGAAAACCTCCGCGGGCATGATCGCCTTGTGGCGCAAGGAAGCGTTCGGCACTGAGGAAAACACCGAAAGTGAGCGCCGCGAGCGCTTGCTGGCGGAGTTTGAATCTCTGAAAACTGCGCCTCGCGTTCAATCCGTTCGCATCGTCAACAACACGGTCGTGGTCAAGACTGACCTCGTCACCGCAGCTGATGAGCGGACCGGCTACGCTCACGAAATCGGGCGTTTCACCATCCTCATCGACCTGGATGGTAAGAACGGCGGCGTGCGCTGGTTCAACCGCGATCGGCGCGTGGACGCTTTCGAGAAATCGATGAACGCGCCCAACGTCTTTGGCGATGGAACGGCGCACTTCAACGATCTGACTCAACCGATGCTGGAGCTGACTGCTCGCCTGGAGCTGAGCGTGGTTGTCGACCTGGCTATCCAGTTTGTCGAGAACAGCGGCGCGGGCGAGCTGGGCTCGTACATCAATCTCTGGCCTCGCCACTAGTGCGAGGCTAGAGGCAATATCCGGTTGTCCGGAATTGCGCACTAAAACTAATTCAAGGCGGTGCAGCGGAGTCAATCTCTGCTGCACCGTCCGCGTTTACTCTTTGATGCCCATTACGCTATAGCAAGTAGTATTTATCAATCTCTGTATTCTGTTGTGGCGCAAGCGTTTCCAGCGTTTGACGCTGTCGCTGCGTTTATTTTCTCAATTCGGGCTATGCCTTTTCTGCCACGCAATCCGCTCACCATTTCGCCCGTTTCTGACGTTTTGAGCTCTATTTTTTCTGATCCTTATGGCTTTACCAATGGGACTGGTAAAATTCGCTGTTTTTTACCAACCCCATTGGTAAATCGACTTGAATGCCTCAAACAAGCAATACTACATCATGTAAGCTATTGCCGGATTTGAATTCATAAGCTGTGAGAGAATGTCCGTTTGACAAATGTCCGTTTGACAGATGTCCGTTTGACAGAGGCAACAATTGCGAGGAATTGGCAGTGTTAGGCAAGCACGATCACGGCGACTCCAAGCTGACCTGCATTGATTGCAGCGAGGTCATTTGCAGCAAGTGCATGGTGCAGTGCCCGGTGGGCTTTCGCTGCTCGAAGTGCGGCAATGTCAAAAACCCATTCACCTCGGTTTCGCCGCTCCTTACCGCACGCGCACTGGCGATTTGCGTTGCCGTCGGATTTGGTTTCGGCTATGTCTTGCCCTTCATCAACTTGCCGTGGATTGGCTGCTTTATCTGCTATTTCGCGGGGCTTTTCATTGGGCGTCATCTGACCAAATTTCTCGATTACAAAATGGGTCGTAATATCGGCACTATCATTGTTTTTGGACTGCTGATCGGCATGGCGCTGACGCCTTTGCGCTACCTGCCTCTGTCCTGGGGGCTGTGCATGGCGCAAGCTTTCGGCAGCGGCACGGATGTTTTCGGCGGGCTCGGCTGCGTGGTTTCGTCCATATTTGCGCCGGCGATTTTTGTCGTCGGCATCCTCAGACCAACAGTCTGGGGCGATCGCTGTTAGGCATTTCTAAAAAGCTGTATTTTCTCTGTTCTCGTCACGGTGAAGTCACGCTGAGTTATTAAAGTAGAGAGACTGACTCCAAACTTCTTACCATCAACAAGAGAGTACTCGTTTTTGCCCCTTCGGGGACTTGCCGAGGTAGCCAGATGTCCGGTTCTCAGACGCCTGCGGAATCTCACACCCCTAATACGCATGTCTTTTCAGCGACGCCGAGTACTCAGTCGTTCGAGCCACCGGCAATCGACGGCGCCAGTGTTCAGAATTACTTGAGACCCGGCGAAGTGGCCAGCGGGCGCTATCGAGTGCTGTCCTTAATCGGGCACGGCGGCATGGGCATGGTCTACAAGGTCGAGCAGATTTTTCTCGCCAAAGAACTGGCAATGAAGGTCTTAAGCACTCGCTGCGTGTCGGACATTACCGTGCGCAGATTCCAGACCGAAGCTCGCGCCGCCTTCGGAATCGACCATCCCAACCTGATTTCCGTTCATGATTTCGGCTTGCTCGACGAGCGAGTTCCATTTCTTGTCATGGACTATATCAGCGGCGAAAGCCTTGCCGACCGCATCAGAACGCGAGGAACACTATCGGTCGGCGAAGCGGTGCCGATTTTTCTGCGCATTTGTTTTGGACTGGGATATGCGCACCAGCAGGGCGTCATTCACCGCGACATCAAGCCCAGCAACATCATGCTGGTGGACAACATGGATGCCCGTGAGGAAGGCAGCGTCAAAATTGTCGACTTCGGCATCGCCAAGTTTACTCAAAGCGAGAAAAACGACATTCAGGCTTTGACCCGCACCGGCGAGGTCTTCGGAAGTCCGCTCTACATGAGCCCCGAGCAATGCTCCGGCAGTCCGGTGGACGAGCGCTCCGACATCTATTCGCTGGGTTGCGTTTTTTTTGAGGCGCTCACAGGCACCACCCCATTTGTCGGCGCGAATGCACTCTCAACCATGATGCTTCACCTGGGTGAGAAAACGCCGAGCATGAAGGAAGCGTCGATGGGAAAAGAGTTTCCGCCTTTGCTGGAACAGATAATTGTGAAGATGCTCGCCAAGAGTGCCGGCGATCGATATCAGAACATGGCTCAGGTAGCCGGCGATCTTGCCGTTCTGGAGCGAAATCTTGAAGATCCGCATTTGCTGGCCAACACGGTTATGGTGTTTGAAGAACGCAAGAAAAGCGGAAGTGAAACACACCTGCTAAGCATTTCAAAAACCGTGCTCTATCTGATTATGGCGAGTGTCGTCATCTTGTCGTCGGTGGCGTCCTCGCTGATCACACTCAGTTTGAAAAACGAAAAGCACCCGGCTGTAAAACCTCCGTCAAACGCCAAAAATCTGAAAGTCGATAAATATCTCCAAGACCTGGAGAAGCGTTTTTTCACTTCGCAGGATTTGAAAGTCGAGCGACCGATTGTTACGAATCGGGCTATTACAGAGGCGATAGACCTGCGGCGACAGCACGGTGTTTGCCGCTTGAAGCTGATCTATATTAACGATTTCGCCATGGATTCGATTCTCAAGTCTACCTGGATCCGCGATATCGATTTTGTCGGCAGTATCGTCAAAAACGAGAGGCTGGGCGAATTGGCGAGTTTGCCCTACTTCAAACACCTTTCCATCAGCCACACCAATTTGAATGATGAAGGCGCGCAAGGCCTGTCGAAATGCCCTCATCTTGCGAACCTTTCGGTGAGCTGGTCGAATATTACTGCAGCTTCTATTTGCAGTTTTGCTAAGATGCGCAGTTTGTCGTATTTTGATATCTCCGGTATCGCGCTGACCGACGAGAGCATTCGCTTGCTGGCGGAAATGAAGCAGCTGGATAGGCTCTTGCTGCGCTGCTCCACTGGTTTGACGGATGAGAGTTTTGCCCCGATGGCCAAATCGAATCTGCAGTTTTTGAACGTGGAAAATATCCCGATTGGTGATGGTGCCACGATTTACCTGTCGCAAATGCGCAAACTTAATTCCATTGCTATCGGCTCGACAAAGATCAGCGCAAGAGGCGTAGAACGGCTATTGGTCAACGAAAAACTGAAAACGATCATGTATGTACCGACTGCGGAATTGACGGAGACCGACGTTTCGATTCTCTCGAGACGGCACCCGAATTGCCAGTTCCTGAACAAATATCAAAAAGGCGAAACCTTCCTTTAAGGGCTGCGAGTGGCCGTAGTAGGTGGGGTGAAAAAAGTAATTACGTCCCAAAACAATTCCCCGCCAAAACAATTCCGTCCCAAACTGGTGGTCTTGCCGGAATAATTGGCGGGGAAGCCGGCCTGCCGGCAGGCTCCCCCAGTAGTTTTACGAACTTCTGGCGCGCACGAATTCAACCACCTGGTGGAAGTTTTCGGCGTTGACGTGAGCGCGGATGCCGCCCTGGCGCGTGGGATTGCAGTTGGCCAGGAGCCACTTTTCAATCATGTCCCAGTTGGCGACCGGGCTCGACGGGCTGTAGAACATGATGCGGTTGCCGTTGAGGACGGCAAACTGCAAACTGATGTTGACCGGCTCGCCGCCGAAGCTGCCGATGTTGATGGTGTGGCAGCGCGGGTCGAATTCCCACGCGACCTTCTTGCACCACATACGGTTCAGTTGGTAGCGCGCGAAGCTGTCCGCTTCGACAACGAAAACGACGGAAT
>PNKB01000012.1 GCA_013997645.1 Cyanobacteria bacterium PR.3.49 | reverse complement strand
GCGCACGTAGTTTACACCTGGGGCGTAACGCAGCCGTCACGGTGCTGCGGCATAATCGATTGCACGGGGAATCAAATCCAGCCATCCCTTTATCCATTAATGAATCAAGCGCGCGACCACGGTCGCGTCAAAATCGAGGCAGCAATGAACAAGAAACTAATTGAGTGAATCGACTACTTTGAATCGTCTTCAGTCATTGGATGACTGCCTGACGAACCGTCAGCAGGCGTTTCGTTGTTGGATGAGCCACCACCATTGGTTCCACCACCCAGCTTGGAAAGCCCTTTAAGTACCGAAAGACTGACGTCACGTGGCTTGCCAACGAGCTTGCGCTCTTCCATGATTTGCAGTTCGCGTTCGACATCTTCATCGGTTCTATCCGGCTCAAGAATAGCGACTATATCTCTGTAATAGAGAGTTTCTTTGTCCATTAGAGCATGGGCGAGTTTCTGCAATTGGTCGCGGTGCTTGCTGAGCAGTTTTTCGACATTTTCCTTGCAGTCGTTGACGATCTTCATCGTCGCAAGTTCGATTTGACGCTCTGTTTCCGGTGAAGCGACGTTGGTTTCATTGTCACCAAATGCGGTATTGGTATTCAGAACAAAGTCGTCACACATACCCCATTCGCGAACCATTCGGCGTGCGACGTTCGAGACATTGCGCAAGTCTCCGGAGACCCCGGAAGCATTTTCTTTGAAGAACATCCGTTCGGCAACCCAGCTGCCGAGCGAGATTTCGATGTCCACCATAGAGTCTGACCTGTCTCGCTTGTAGCGGTCTTCTTTGCCGACAGCCCACACATAACCGAGCGCAAATCCGCTAGGAACGACAGTAACCACCTGAATTCGGTCACGCTTATTGCGGTAATAAGCCACAACCGCGTGTCCTGCTTCATGGTGTGCAGTCACAGTCAATTCGTCCAAAAGGACGTGACGGCTGTAAGACATTCCGAAGCTTTGGCGCTGAATCGATTGAATCATATCGACTGCAGTAATCAACTTGCGTCCATCTCTAATCGCTATCAGTCCGGCTTCATTGACTATGTTGGCGATATCAGCGCCGGAGTGCCAGACAGTCATGCGGGCGATTTCGCGGACGTCGAACTTCATTTCCATTTTCAGTTTGTCGAGGTAATGCTTGAACATTGCCTCGCGCCCTTCGAGATTTGGCATCGAAATATTGATCTTTCGATCGAACCTGCCTGGTCTCAGGAGCGCTGGGTCGAGTAATTCAGCATTGTTGGTAGCACCGATGGTGAGAACCTTGTGTTTTCCAAATCCATCCAGCTCTACCAGAAACTGATTCAGTGTCTGATTGTGCTCCTGCTTTCCGCCTGCACCCCAGTCGCGCCCACGGTGATGTCCGAGTGCATCTATTTCATCGATGAAAACAATTGCGGGCTTGCCGCTGCGGCGAGCTTGCTCGTATACCTGACGAATTCTGTGTGCACCCAAACCTACCCAAACTTGCACGAAATCGCTTCCACTCAATGAATAGAAAGGCACGCCGGCTTCATTTGCAATTGCCTTAGCAAGCATTGTTTTGCCGGTGCCTGAAGGTCCTACGAGCAGTACACCTTTAGGAGTTTTCAAGCCGACTTCTTGAACCAGGTCCATGTTTTTCAGCAAGGCGACGACCTCTGCTGCTTCGCCCTTGGCTTCTTCCATGCCCTTCACATCATCAAGCTTGACGTCTACGTCCGGCAGTCTGGACATGTTGATACCGCCGGTGTTTAGCTTGTGACCAGCTGTTGCCGCCAGCTTGTTAATAGCTTCATCTAGATCGGCATTGATGAATTTCTTTCTGCCGTGTCTTACAGCTAAAATTGCCGCTTCATTTACCGCCGCAGCAATATCCGCACCGGCAAAGTTGACGCTTTCTTTTGCAATTTCCTCCAGGTCGAAATCACCCTCGTGCTTGACCTTGCTCATGTACAACTCGAAGATTTTTCTGCGAGCATCGGAATCAGGAAGACCTATGTAGAGTTTGCGATCAAACCTGCCGGCGCGGTAGAACGCAGGGTCAAGGTTTTGCTCCATGTTGGTGGCGCCGATGGTGAGTATATTGCTGCGGCTAAAACCGTCGAGTTGGACCAAAATTTCATTGAGTTCGCTTGTGCGAACGCTACCCATGTCTCCTACAGTGCCTGCGATTGCATCAATCTCATCAATAAAGACAATCGCCGCCGGGCTCTTTCTGGCTTGCGTGTATAGATTGCGCAAACGTGCCGCGCCCTCGCCAGAAAGAAAGCTTTTGAAATAAGAAGCGGAAATCCCGTAAAACGGCACCCCTGCTTCGTTTGCAATAGCTTTTGCTAAAAGTGTCTTACCAACTCCAGGTGGTCCGATGAGTAGAATTCCGCGCGGCACTTTCGCACCCATCTCTTTCAAATCTGCGCCCTGACGCAGGAATGAAATTACTTCTGCAACGTCTTGTTTTGCATCGTCGATGCCAATGACGTGATCGAGTTTTACTGTCGGATCCGGGTTAGGAATGACAATGCCGGAGTCGACAAGCACCCTGTCATTGCCCATGGATACCCGATCAAGCGCTTGCTCCAGAATGTCTGTCGTAACTCTTCCGGGACCACCAGGACGTGTACTGACTAGTGCCGCTTCGTTGACAATTTGGTAGATGTCCGCTGGGCTGAAGCCTTGCGTGAGACTAGCAATGTGATTGATGTCGACTTCCGGATCATGTGAAACCTTTTCCAGATAATAACCGAACAGTCTTACTCGTTCTTCAGGGTTTGGAATTTGGAAGTAAATGCGGCGATCCATGCGACCTGCACGCGTTAAGCCCGGATCGAGTGCGCCATCAAGATTGGTGGCACCAATTACCAGCAATCTTGAAGCGTGAAACCCATCCATTTGCGTAAGCAATGTATTGAGGGTCATATTCATGTCGGCGACTCCACCAAAACCTCGGTCTTGCGTGCGTCTTACCGCCATGGAGTCGATTTCGTCTATAAACAGAATTGCTCTATCGTGTCGTTTCAGTTTGCTGAACAGTGTTTTGAGCTTGAGTACCCCGAGACCCATGAACAGTCCGCTAATGCTTCCGCCTTCCACCACGTAAAAAGGAACGCCAACTTCATTGGCGATCGCCCTGGCGAACAGTGTCTTGCCTACCCCGGGTGAGCCGACGAAAAGCATGCCTTTCGGCAACTCGGCACCGGAGGCGACGTATTTGTCGGGATGCGCAAGCATATCGATAACTTCTTTGATTTCCAGCTTTGCCTGTTCGTTGCCGATCAACTCATCGAGTGTGGTTGGAGCTTTAGGGTTGATGCGCGGCTTCTCGTACATGAAAGGAAGCGCACGCTCCCAAATCGGCTTTGGCGCTTTGGAGTCAGCTCTCGGTGGCAGCGGGAAAATGATCGAGAGCATGATGTATATCTGCATCAAAATCATGATCGCGCCGAAGACCGCCGCCGCGAAAATTGATGTCACTGAATATTTTAGTAACGCTGGAAACGATGCGAATGGATTCCAATATGTGGCTGTACTTAGCAGCAAAATCATCCACAGAATTAAAACAGTCCAGCGCGCCCAGTTTTTCATGACTTTCAACTTCCGTTTTAACTACTCGTTTCCCCAAAAAGGAAACCCTTCAACTTTTCCGGCGTTTGGATCCGCCGCACAACTGTTTTCTTTTCCAATGTCAGTCAGCAATCGCACCCGGCGATAGCCATCGATGTATTTGATCTCCCCATATACACCGTCTTGTTTCATTTGCTGTCAGGGAAAGCCCGGCACCGCAATGTCTGAAATCCCAACCTTTTCCGGTTGTGATTGAACGTCCATGCCGTTGAGCATGCATGTGACTGCTAGTGCAATGAATAAAGTGACCAGAAAAGTCTTCATTTAATTGGAGCTAAAGTGGCTCAATTTCACTTCTTATCTAATATTCCCAGTATCTAAGCGCATTCTATAGTCTTTAAAGAATAACTGCCAATCCCTTTTGCCGGGTGGTTTTCTAGGGTTTACCCGACGGGATTATATGCCGACATCTGCGCAGCATGATATCCGCAAATGCTTGTGCTGCAATGAATTCGAGACTAGTCTGCGGACTGCGACGCGGAGCTCGACTGCCCTTCAATATACGGCTTTACCATTGCTACGACCTGGGTTTTGGGCATTGCGCCGGTCGTCGAGTATTCGCATTTCCCTTCTTTGAAGACCATGAATACTGGAATTGAGGAGATTTGATACTTTTGAGCCAGGTGCGGCGCCCGTAAAACGTCAATGCGGGCAACTTTCAAGGCTCCCTGGTACTCGGTTGCCACTTCCGCCAGAATAGGCTCCATCTTTTTGCATGGTCCA
Organism: Cyanobacteria bacterium PR.3.49; assembly: GCA_013997645.1. Lineage (GTDB taxonomy): Bacteria > Cyanobacteriota > Vampirovibrionia > Obscuribacterales > Obscuribacteraceae > QKMZ01. The sequence continues at coordinate 47,246 of PNKB01000012.1, read as the reverse complement.
CAGGTGTCGGAGTAGAAATCGACAAGAACCGGCGTCTGACTGTCGATGACCTCGCTTTCGAAGTTGCTCTCATCGACCGATGCCATTTTGCTTAGAGCCTCTTCGGTGGCAGCCTGCTCTGTCTGGCTTTGGGGCTGAGAAGCGTCAGGACCCGCGCCTGACTGTTGCGATCCATTGAAAATACTTCCAATGATGAGCGCTATAACAAATATGATGAATGCTTCTTTCAAGTGCTAACTCCGCTGCCCTGTCCGCCTGTATATCTGTCGATTATCTCTATATTGGCACAGCTTATCCACCGCTGCACTAGGGATTAATCTAGGAAAAAAGAAGCCATTCCCTGAGGAATGGCTTCTTATATTTTCGATTGACCGGACGCTTATTTGCCGCGTTCGGGCATCAATACGGTGTCGATGATATGAACAACACCATTGCTCTTGTTGATATCGGCTTTGGTCACGATGGCACCATCGACAACCTGAGTGCCGTCTTTGTTGACGAGCATTACCGATTCACCTTCCATGGTGACTGCCGAGGTTTTACCGGACAAGTCGCTGGCGGAAAGCTTTCTGGGAATTACGTGGTACTTCAAGACTTTGGTGAGCTTTTCTTTGTCAGCCATCAAAGCATCTCTGTCAGCTTTCGGCAGTTTTGCGAAAGCTGCTTCGCTGGGGGCGAAGAGGGTGTAGTTACCCTTGCTGCTCAGAGCTCTGTTCAGCCCTGTTTTGACCAACGCATGGTGCAGGGTTGCCAAATCTTTGTCTTTAGCAGCCTCGCAAGCAACCGTCGGCTTGCATACTCCTCTTTTCTGTCTCTTTGCGTCAGCAGAGAGCTGAGAAGAGCTAATCACGGCAAGTGTCATTGCCAGGACAACTGCGCTTACCTTCTTCGTTTGCGCCAAATACATCACGATCTCCTTTGCCTGTCGCGATCCTAGTGGACCTGCTGAACCTACTTCATACTAATAAGTTGATTCGATCCAATCGATCCTACTTGAGTTTTCGTTCTCACAACCCTTACGCATAGCTGTAGCTAAAGCACAACAGGCCATGTTCTGAATGCCTAAATTATGCCGGATCTAAGTTAAGTGCCCGTAAAAATATCGGGCTACCTGATCGACCTTTTATACGTGCTTGTTAATTGCCGTCGCAAGCGCGGATTTGGGCACAGCGCCGACCACCTGCTCGACAACCTGTCCGGTCTTAAAGACATACAGACTCGGAATGCCGCGAATGGAATAGGCTTGCGCTGTTTTCGGATTTTCGTCCGTGTTCAGCTTCACAACTTTGAGGCGACCTTCGTACTCTTTGGAAAGGTCTTCCACAACAGGAGCGATTGCTTTGCATGGACCGCACCATGGAGCCCAAAAATCAACGAGGACTGGTATTTCAGCCTTCAGTACTTCTTGCTCAAATGTGGCGTCGGTTACGTTCAACACAGCAGACATCTTCGGAATGGACCTCCCATTTGGCGGGCTAGAGAGCAGTCTTTATCAAACTTCTACGCTTCCGCATTATATAGACTCGCAACTTAGTTTCGCACAGATACAAGAATTTGTCTTAATTGTTGACGCGTTGCCAAGTGAGTGGGCTACCGCGGCATTGCGCATGGCAAGCGGGCTGAGAGAATCTCGTGTGGCTGATAAGGCAGCGCTTTCAGCCGCCTCACCCGTATCCAATTGTCAAATGGATATTCGATAAGAAACGTTTTTTTGTTGAAATCGGTATTTAATTAGATCGGAGAAAGAGATGCGACTAAAGCGTGTTTTTGTTTCCTAGTATTTTGCATGTGCCTTGACTGCTCAGCCTGAACCGGCGCGATATTGGGGCAAACCGAATGGGGCTCTTAGAGCGAATCTACAAATGGATGTTTAGAAGTCTGGCTAACCAGCTTCTATTCACCTATTTGGTGATCATTGTAATCTCGCTGCTCGCTGTGAGCCTGTGGGCTTTGTTCGCCATCAAATCGGAATCAGTCACTGATTTGCGCAACTCGCTTGAAGTTGAAGCCGTCCACCTGGCCCTGGAGATTGACAACGATCTGGGCATGGATTCTGAGAAATCGAGGCAGCGAATTCAAAGCGCTGTCGATCGTCATGCCACCAAGCTTGGAGTCGCCATCACTGTTGTCGATCGCGACGGGCGCGTCCTGGCCGACTCGCAAATGAGCTCGCAAGGTCCGGATGGGCAGAATATTTCCAACAACGCCGAAATCAATGATGCTCTTGCCGGTATCGTCGCAATCTACACTCGAAATGAGCGCACTACAAATAGCAACTGGCTTTACGTCGCTTGCCCGGTCCGAGCCGGAGGGCAAACGACAGGTGTTATTCGGGTCGGTGTACAGCTCACTGAAATCGAACAGCGATTACACCGCGACTTGATCATCTTCCTCGAAATTATTTTTGCAACGGGCGTAATGACAGTTCTCATCAGTCTCTGGCTTGCTCGACGCGTGAATAGACCATTGCAGGAAATGAGCATGACCGCCCGTAAGATCGCGGCATCCGGTGACATGTCGGAAACAGTTCCGGTCAAGCGTCCTGACGAAGTAGGAGAATTGGCGCGCTCTTTCAATCAAATGATTCGTCGTCTGCGTGAGCAAGAACGCTTGCGTCAGGAATTTATCGCTAACGCCAGCCACGAATTGAAGACACCGACAATGGCGATTGGCTCTGTTGTGGAAGCGCTGCAAGCGGGCGCTGCCGAAGATCCTAAACTGCGCGTGCAATTTCTCGAATCACTTGAAAGGCTAGTGGATCGTCAAGCGAATTTGTTGCAAGACCTGCTCGACATCAGCCGTTTGGATAGTGGACTTGATATGAGCAAAAAGAGCGATATCAACGTTCAGCAGTTGATTATCGATGCGGTCGAACAGGTTCGACCCAACGCTGAGAAGAAACAAGTAGCGCTTGGAGTTGATTCGGATTTGGAAGGAACCATTGTCATCGGCAACGCGATTCACTTGCAGCGCGCTCTGGTAAACATTATTGCCAATGCGGTCAATTACACTTCGAAAGATGGCAAGGTTGATGTGAAAGCAGACATCGATGACGAACAGGAAGTCGAGATAAGAATTAGTGATACCGGAATTGGTATCGATGCGAGCGACCTGCCTCATATTTTTGAACGTTTTTATCGTGCCGATAAAGCCCGCAGCCGCCAAAGCGGCGGTTCCGGACTCGGTCTTGCAATTACGCAAGAAATTATCGCCAGACATCAAGGCAGCGTTAGTGTCGAGTCTGAAATCGGTGTCGGCTCCACTTTCATCGTGCGCTTGCCGGTGAAATCTGTTCCCAAAGTAGCTGACGCTACGCCAGAGGCTGAAGGCGCAGCGCTTGGCGCGAAGGATACTGTTCTAGGCACCCATGAATAAACTGCTCAAAACCATACAATCGATTTTTGGTAAGAAGGAAGCTGAGGCCCAGCTGCAAGAAGAACCTGAAGAACTCTGCTGCGAAGGTCAAGTTCATATCGCCTATCGCGGTGTCAGCGACGACAAAATGTATGTCGCGTACAACCGGAAATGGTCCGAGGTCAAATTCTTCAAGCCCCATGGGCTGCGCGTTTTCTGCGCCGGTTGCCGCAGGAGATTGTTGTGAGCTATACTGTAATATGATATAACGGTATAGGTTGATGACAATTCAATCTTTCGGTGACGACAGAACAGAAAAAATTTTTCTAGGCGTCAGAGACAAGTCGGTTTCAAAATTCCCGCCGGACGTCCTGAAGGTTGCAGAGCGTAAATTGGACATGCTGGAAGCTGCGGCATCTATTCACGATTTAGCATCTCCTCCGGCCAATAGATTGGAGAAGCTGAAAGGAAGTGAAAAAGAGTTTTGGAGTATTCGAATAAATGATCAATGGAGAATCATCTTTAAATGGCTTGATGATGGTCCGCATGAGGTCAGAATAACTGATTATCACTAGAGCTCTAATTCGATTTATCTAGAGTCTTTATTGCGGAGGGGCAGAATTGAACAAGCGAATGAAGCGACAACCAACGTTGCCTGGGGTCATTCTGCTGGAAGAGTTTTTGATTCCATTGGGCATCAGTCAAAGTGCTTTTGCGCGTCATATTGGCTGGACACAACCCAAAGTCAACGAGATTGTTACCGGCAAGCGCGGAGTTACGCCAGAGACGGCAATGGTTTTCGCCGATGCTTTGAATACAACTCCGCAATTCTGGCTCAACTTGCAGCTCGCCGTTGATTTGTGGCGTGCGCAACAAAAGCACAAGAGCGTCAAGAAGCTGGCTGGTATCGCCTGAACCTATTACCCGCAGTGCTGCGATTAACTTGCAAGTCTCGCCGTCTGTGGCAAACTGATAGAAAGTTGAGTAGAGGCTGATTGTGTCTGTCTTCGGAAATTTTCGTCGAATGTTGAGAAAGCCAGTGCCTCGGTGGCTGTTTGGCTATTCTTGGGGTTCAACAATTTTTTTGCTCGCGCTCTTTTACCTCGTGCCAATTCCAATGGTCCAAAAGCAAGTCATTTCAGTGCTTTTCTTGCTTCCATTCGTCGGCGTTGTAGTTCTCGAGTTTTGTTTGCTGGTGCGGCAAAAGCGTCTGCTCTGGTTTATGGAAAAAACCAAAACGCCGATATTAGTTCTGTTTATTCTCACACTGCCGGTTCTACTGCTATCTCCGCCTGAGTTCAGGTGGAAACTTATTGCATTCTGGCTATTGCCATGGTTTTGCTGCAGTCTGTGGGCGCACTGGTGTTTGCGTATGACGAAGTTGGGATACTTCTAGAATCACTCCTTACTCGGCGTTTCCAGCTTGTAGCCCTGGCGGTGGATGGTTTTGATGATCGACTGCTGACCTTCTGTGTCGATCTTGCCGCGCAGTTTTGTGATGTGAACGCGAATGGTGTCGGGTGAGGCTTCTGATTCTGCCGACCAGACGCGGTCGAGAAGCGCTTCGGGACTGAAAACTTGATTTGGGTGACGCAGAAAAAATTCTAGCAGCGCGAATTCTTTCGGCAGTAATGCCACTTCTTGTCCAGCTTTCGTGACTTTGAAACCTTGTGGATCGAGTTCGATATCGCCGCAACTGAGCACGTTTTGCTTCACCTCGCCTGAGCGGCGCAGCAGTGCACGCACTCTCGCGGAAAGTTCGCGTGGATGAAATGGTTTTGTCAAATAGTCGTCTGCACCCGCATCGAGACCTGTTTCTTTGTCGACAATTTCGCTTTTCCCGGTGAGCATCAACACCGGGGTTTTGCCGCCCTTTGAGCGAAATCGTTTGCAAACTTCGATGCCTGTGAGATCCGGCAATTGCCAATCGAAGATGAGGACGTCGTATTTGTCGAAGCGAAGTCGCTCCACGGCGTCATTTCCGGTGTTGACTATATCAACAGTGTAGTGCTCGTCCGTGAGCCAATCACTCACCACTTCGCACATTTCCAGATCATCTTCGACCAAAAGAATTTTCGCCACTGCAATTTCCTTTCGAAGCACTCTGGGAGGAGATATTAAGGTTACACCATCGAGCAGTCAATTCATAAGTATAATTCGATTGACCGCTCTAATAAAACTGGCTCGAGGCGCACTGGCTTGGGATTGGATCTGAAACTTTCGCAAAAGGGGTTGCTGCTGGTAGCGATCCCGCTCCTGTTTCAGATTGTCTTTGTCGTAGTGCTCGCTGGTTTGATCGCCACTGCGGAGAATGACGCGCGCATAGCAAAACGCGGCGAGCGCATTACAGCGCGGGTGGGGAATGTTTCCAAGGGGTTGATTGAAGCTGAGCTGGCGCTGATTGGTTATGGATGCCGCCGCTATCCTCAATTGAAAGAGCGTTATGAAGCAATCGACTTGCAGCTGCCAAAAGATTTAGAGCAGCTGAAAAAGCTCAGTAAAGACGTTCCTGAAATTGCTACAAACATCACCAGCCTTGATGTCGACATTGCTCGGCTGCGGCAAAACATGAGGGTTTCGCTTGCCGGAATCGAGAGCGGCAATTGGATGCCGGCAGTTGTGAAACTTGCAAGTCAGAGCACCAATTCTTACTTTTCGGTCAAAAAGGAAATCGAGTCCATAACTGGTCAGATCAAGAAAAACTACAAAACAGATGCCGAAACCGAATCGATGAAATCGCTGATCTGGACTGTCTTGATCGTGATGCTTTGTTCGAATATTGTCGTCACGATATTCATGGCTTTGTATTTCAGCAACAGCATTGCTGGACGATTGAAAATTTTGGCGGATAATGCGGTGCGCGTGAAGGATCACAAAGAGCTTAACGCCCCAATCTCTGGCAACGACGAAATCGCTGACCTGGACAAGGTTTTTCACTCAATGTCCAATGCGCTGACCAAAGCTGAAGCGAGGAAAGCTGAGTTTGTCTCGATGATCAGTCATGATTTGCGCAGTCCACTCACCTCGCTTCAATTCACGCTGGCGCTGGCTGAGAAGGGCTCTTTCGGAGAATTGAACGAGAAGGGTAAAGAACGATTTCAGCGCGCAGACTTTACTGTTCAGAGGTTGGTAAAACTAATCAACGAGCTTCTCGATATCGAAAAGATGGAAGCCGGAATGCTTCATATGGAGATGATACCGGAAGATCTTGATGCTTTGATCAAACGTTCGATCGATTCGGTGGCTCCTTTGGCGGAAAAGAAGTCTATTGCCATTGAAACGCCCAGCAGCGGCTTGAAAGTCAATGTGGAGGCCGATCGTATTGTTCAAGTGCTGGTCAATTTAATATCCAATGCAATCAAGTTCGCACCGGAAGGTTCCAAGATTGTTGTATCGGGCAACGAGTTGCCGACCGGTGCGAAAGTCACTGTTGCAGATGAAGGCCGGGGAATTCCTAAGCAAATGGTGTCCTCCATCTTTGATCGCTTCTCTCAAGTTGAAAAAGAAGACGCTACTGCCCATGGTGGCAGCGGATTGGGGTTGGCAATTTGCAAAGCGATTATTGAAGGGCACGGCGGAATCATCGGCGTTGACAGCGAAGAAGGCTCTGGCAGCCGCTTTTGGTTTATCGTGCAGAAGTGCTGAAGCAAGCCGAGATTCAATGGTTCTAATCCCCAGCGCTCTTTAACAACTCCAAAACATTGCCTGTTTAGTGTGGGTGACAAACAAGTGTGTCCCCCGGCGCCGTACTTGCGGCGCCCCTTTCCAAATTTAACCGGAGACGCCAGATGTTCACTCCCACATTCACACTCACCCCAATAACAAATGACACCGGTAGTGGAGGGCACAAAGAGAGAGCGAGCGATGATTGGAGGTCTTATGCAGTCGCCGCAGCGATAGCGCTCAACGGCGGATTCAGAGCCGCTTCCAAGCGCATGGTTCGACAAGCGAGAGAAAAGATCGATTTAATTCCCCCCAGCTCATATCGCGCAGTGGCGCTCAATATTTGTGAGCTGATCGTCGCAGCGGACCGGCGCAGATTCGAACGCGCTACCATGCTGAAGCAAACAGCAATTGATGGAATGCGGTCAATATCAGGTTCTGAGCTGGAAGAACTGAAGGAAGTGCTGGAGCAGATTTGCAGTCTGCTTGAACTGAAATCCTAGCTCAATCCGTATGCGGCTTTGCGCGCAGATTCGTTGCTACGCGCAGATTCGTTGCTACGCGTACGTGCGTTGCTGTCGAGTTGGGCGTCTGGCAGTTTGAGTTTCCGGGAAACTCCAGTGGTGCAGGTCGTTCTTGATTGGACCTTTGCTGTCGCCGTGACGCCAGCCGGTGGCTTTCAAAGCCTGCTGAACGTCCGGATCTCTCCAGTTGGAAATATCGAGCGCCCTGCCAAATGTATGATTCGAACTGGTTGGTGCACCGGCCACGAAGGTTCTGCCGCCTTTGCTTCGGGAGTAAATCTCGGTCTGGGTGTCGACTGTACGTCCGGCGCCATTTTTGTCTGATATCTGAATGGATTTTCCTTTGGCAGCCAGCATCTCTTGCGCTCTGGCGAAGGCTCGCCCGGCATCACCACCGAGCCAGTAATCTTGCTGCTCACCACGGCGATTGTTCATCGATGTAACCAGACCCCTTTGCCCCACATAGACAGCGTCCGGCACTCTGGAAAGAACAGCTTGATCTCGCACAGGTTCAAGAAGGCGTTTTGCACTACCGTCCAGCGGCGGCACGACAAGTTCGCGTCCGCGGTTGATTTCCGGCATGCCGCGCCGCAAATTGGGAAGTTCCGGGCGCCCGTGATTCATCCCCGGCAGCGTTTGTGGACGATAAATGGCCGGTTGGATGGTGACGGTTTCGCCGCGAGAAAGGGCATCCCAGTCGATCATCGATCTGTGCTGCTGTTGCAATCCGGCTTGTCTTTGAGGAAGCGCGGACCTCAGATTCGAATCTCCACTCAGCCCCATCATTTGATCGAGAGTTTGTCTGCTGATTTCCGGCATCATGCCGTTGTTGTTTCTCAGCAGTGATTCGCCCAGTGTCGTTCCGGGGCTCCAAGACGCGCGAGCGACATCTCGCCATGCTTCTTCGGTGGCAGAGGCGGGCACTGCAAATCTTTCCGGTGTGGCGGAATTATCCGCGACAGCAGCTTTTTCATGATCGTGATCGCATCCTGAGCAGACGTGTTCGTTGAGTGCGTTGGATTCCGACATGGGCAATTCTCAAAAGGTGGGGTGCGGCTGGGTAGCCGGTGGACGGGGCGCTCGGTCTTGAGGACCTGGCTGAGCCGTCTGGTGGGTTATGGGAGGGAGGTTGAATGTTACTAATCGGAAAGCGGCGGGAGCGCAAATTGCCCCAGGCTAACGATATTTGAGCAAGAGTGACTTTAGCGTGAAGTTAGTGTCTCCTCCTTTCTGCTTCCAGCAGTTGGCGCAAGTAAACGCGAGTCATTGATCCGTGAGAGCCGTCGCCTCTGTCTGTGTAGCTGCTGCGTTTAAATACAAAGCCGTGGGAGGCGAGCGTGTCGGCGCTGACGATCGCTGAGCCGCGCCCGTTTTCACTATGAACACTTCCGGTGCCGAGTCCGGCACGTCGCAATTGCTGCTGGACACGAGTTTCCAATGCATTTGACTGTCCCGCCAAATGATCGGTGTAGATCAATTGAAACTGTTTTCTACCGGACGCAATTTCGCGCAGATTGTCCGTGACCCATTTATCGTATGCTCGAGCGTTATACATAGAATCAAGCACAGTGACTGAGGTCACTTTGTCGCCCAAGCCGTTGTTGTAGAGTTGCGCTTTTGTAGGGCTGAAACCGGCTGAGTGCGAGATGATGCCGATGCTGGCAATACTGTCGAGCGACTTTCCGCGCAATTCGGGGGTTTTGCTCATCGCTTCGTTGAGCATATTTCGGAAAAAACCTTGCTCGTCTGAGCGTCCGCGTGCCGGGCTGTTGGAGCCGGGTCTCGACTGCCATTCAGGGACCACCAGCACCGTTTGCGGGTCGGCCCAGCGCATTTGTTCGGTCAACTGCGAATAGTTGAGAGCCGCGTGTGCACTGGTTCGATAACCATGGTTGTAGATGAGCAGCCTGGTCGGTATGTCCGGGTCATAGCCTCTGGGAACAACGACTGAGGCATCGACACTATGATTGCCTGTATTGTGATTCAGTTTGAATTCATATACTCGCGGTATTTCATTTGCCGCGAAATTGAGTACGCTGCCATCTTGAACGCGGTCGCGATTTCGGTAAGACTCCGAACTTCTTGCTGCCGTCGAGAGAAAAGAATTCTCCGGCGTCCACGACGATTGCGCGACTCTTTGCCAGGTTGCCTGAAGGTCCGATGAAGAGGATGCAAAACTTGTTTCAGGCACATAGTCCTGGGCTCGCTCCCGTCCGAGCGAATGGCGTGGCGTTTGGTTCGTGATTTCAGTCATGGACAATTTCTATCTCAGGAATAGTGAGTTAATAGTGAGTGAATTTCCGGCCGATTCAATGTGCATTTACGCGAGATTTCTAGCGGCGCTTCCTTTGCTCTCTCGGTAGAGCCTCTTGCCGAGGTGTCTCGTCTAGTGGCAGTCCCAATCTGGTTTGCCTTTCGTTGAAACGTCTTTGGATGTCGGGCATCGATTTCGGATTGAAGCTGTAGTGCCAGGCATCATTGGGAATAGCGAAACCCGGTCGGCTCAAATTGCCCTGAACGAATCCGAATTCTTTCAGTGCTGCTTTCACATCCGGATCGTCGTGATTTCTTACGTCTATTGCAGCGCCACGCTCGTGCTCGGAAAAACCGGGCCTGGCGCGAATACCGGTGGCAATTTTTTGTTGGGTGTGACTGCGTCCGGCTGAGTTTATTGCGCCGTCTTTGCTGTCCCCCTCCGAAGCGAGAATGACGCGTTTACCTTTCTCTGCCAGTTTTTCATTCATCATCACAAAGGCCTGGGCGACCGGCTTGTCGAGCCAGGCAGGAACGCCTGCCGCTATATGCTTTTTGCCGTCGTCGCCTCTATAGCTGGCAGCGTTGTCGACACCTATATAGGTCGGTTCGATTTTCGTGCCGTCACGTCTTTTGCCGACATCATTCAGAATTGCCGGATCAGTTACGGGCTCGAGTGGCATTCTTCCGGACCGGGCAACCGTTTGCCCTTCCACTCTCGCGATTTCCAGCCGCGGGCGCTCTACTTCACTGGCGGCTACGACTCCTCTGGGTTTGTCAGCAATTTGAATCGCCGCTCTTTTGCCCTTCTCTTCTTCGGTTACCTGCCTTACCTGTGCAATTAGCGCTTCTTTACCGTCTTTGCGGAGGTTGCGACGTTCGCCGCCCCAGGCACCGCCCTCAGGAATGCTGACCACCGATATTTCGAGTTCTTTAACCGTGCGTCCCATACCGATTGCTTTTGCGGCACCGTCAGCGAGGTCTACAACTCGCTCATGCACGCTTCCAGATCCATCCGGTCTCGGTTTTTTATCACCGGCAAATGGTCCGTGATCGGTGACCACTACACGTGTTTCCAGCCCTGTTTTGGGATTGCGAACATTGAGGACCGTGCCGAATGGAAACTCTCGACTGGCTGCGGTATGTTCATCTTTTCTGAATCTGATGCCACTGGCGGTGGTGCTGTCTTGCCAGTAAACGGAAGTGACACCTTTGAATCTATCGCCTTCTTCGTATCTTCTCTGGAAGGGGCTCTTCCACTCTCCGGCTCTCTCGACTCTGGTCGGGTCCGGTCTTTCTCTTGGTTCGCGCGTTGACTCAGGTCCGGGACTGGGAGCCGGTCTTTCTCTGGGCTCGCGCCTTCTTTCTGCTGCGCCGCTTCCATCAGCTACGACTGTTCCTGACTCCGAAATTCTGTCCAGGAGTGCCGCGCCGCGATTTTTGAAATCAACTGGTTTGCCTGCGCTCTTTTGCTGAACCAGAGTGCCATCCGGCCTTTGCACCGCGCGCAGTGCGTTCAGCTCAGCGCCGTCCTTATTGCCGACATAGACAGCCAGAAGATTGTTTTTGCCAGCCGGCTCTTTTTCCAATCTGACTCTATTGGTGGTGCCGTCAGGTTGCTGCACGGTAAAGCTGGTAATGCCGGCCTTAATAAGTTGGTCTGCTGCTTTCAGGCGATCTTGCGGCTCGGCTTTGGCATTCAAGACCGTCTCTGTGCGATGTTTATTTTCTCCGCGCAATGCTGCCGGCAGTGCATCGGATGAAGCGCGCACTATCTCCGCACCGGTGCCCTCAATGCGTGTGGCCGGCAGAATGCCTTTCTCTTCCAGCGCTTTGCCTGCCGGTTGAGTATCGCTGCCGCCGAACATGTTTCTGAAAGTCTGACCGAACTTATCGCCTACGGCGCTGGCGCATGTTCTCAGTCCTTCAAAACTGCTCAAGTTGCACTGATTAGCTACATCCGACCAGGTTGCAGATTTCTTCTCCGGCGAGAAGTCCAGAGCGGTGTCGCGCGCGGCAGGCACTGCCTCGACACTAGCTCCGGCTGCGGCGTCCGGTGCCACGTGGCGCTCTGCCACATTTCCTTGTGGTGCTGATTCTGTTGCCATGTTTGCCTCGCTTACCGAATTTTTGCCAGAGAGAAATAGGCAAACGATGGAGCAAAGCAATGCGCGAATATCGCTGCAAAACACAGGGCCAGCAAGTCTGCAAGAGAGGCTTTCTGCTGTGCTCTTTGATGGTGTGAATCAGTTGAATGGTAAGAAGTTTGTGTTGCGTGAGGCCGTGCCGGCAAAGCTTGTGCTTTGCAGACCGCGGGCGCGCCCGAGGTGTTTGTGCTCATAGGATCCTGCCGCTGTGGTAGGGGGTGGGGGAAGCGACATAGAGCGCCGGTGAAGATTCACCGTCTGTTTGCCTCACACAAATAGATTGCGCTAGTAATTCGTCCCCAAAACATAGCATCGGTGCGTGACCGGATCGTGACGTGCCATAATTAGCGAAGCCGAAAAGCCCTGCTCTAAGAATCCAAAACTGATCTATGGCAAGAGTGCTCTTTGTTGAAGACGATAAGGATCTGGCGATCGCAGTAGAGATGGCGCTGGAGGCTCAGAATTTTATCGTCGAGGTAGTGCACGACGGCAAGTCGGCGCTGGACAGATTGACATTCGAGCATTTTGACGTGGCTATCTTAGATTGGATGCTGCCACAGATGACAGGCTATGAGGTCTGTGAAATCTATAGAAAGAACGGCGGGCAGACGCCGATTCTATTTCTCACCGGGCAGTCGGATGTGGTGCACCGCGTACAGGCGCTCGACACGGGCGCGGACGACTATTTGTGCAAACCTTTTGCTTATGCCGAACTGATGTCGCGTGTGCGCGCGCTGATCAGGCGTTTTCCCAAAATGGAAAATCAGGTGCTCAGTCTGGGTTATCTTGAATTGGATATACAGCGCTGCCGTGCCAAAATCGAAGGACGTGACGTTGACCTGGCGCCCAGTGAGTTCGCTCTTCTGGAACTGCTGATGAAACATCAGGGGCGTATTTTCAGCGCCGATGATCTGCTCGATCGCGTTTTTAAACTCGACCGCGAGGCAACCGGCGAGGCTGTGCGACAGCGAATCTTGCGCTTGCGCAAGAAAATCGACATCGATGGCCGACCATCTCTTATCAAAACCGTGAAAGGTCTCGGTTATTGCATGGAAGAGGGCGTAAAGTAGTTTAGACTTCCAGCTGAAGTTTTAGCAGCACTTCTCAGGTTGCGGCTTGGCGGAGCCTTCCGGTGCCGGCGAATTAGCCAGTGCCTTGCGCAGCGAGCCACCGTATTTAGTGAGCAGCTCTTCTGCTTGAGCGCGACCCAGCTTTCTCTTGGTCATGAGAATAGCTGTCTTGGCTTTGTTTTGCGATGCTACAAGCGCGCCTTCGGCAATATGTCTGGGCACTTCACCGCAAATCGATATGATGGAAACGGCGCGTTCTCTAAGCTTTTCATTGGTCGGTTTGAGGTCGACCATCAGATTCTCGTAGACCTTGCCCAGGCGCACCATTGTGCAGGTGGTCAGAAGATTCAAAATCATCTTCTGGGCGGTGCCGGCTTTCATACGCGTGGAGCCTGTCAAAGCCTCAGCGCCTACCAGAGCTGTGATCGTGACATCGCAAAGTCCATCCAGACCGCCGAAGTTGTTGACGATGCCGATGGTGGCGGCGCCTTCTTCGCGTGCCTTCTCCAATGCGCCGCAGACATAGGGCGTTCTGCCGGAGGCTGTGATGCCGACGACGACGTCTTTGTCGGTAATTTTTGCAGCAGCTGCGTCCTCTAGACCCATTTCTTTAGAGTCTTCGGCATTTTCGAATGAGCGGAACATCGCTTCTTTGCCGCCGGCAATTTGCGCGGTGACAAGTTCGGTATCGATGCCGAAAGTGGGCGAGCACTCGGTTGCGTCCAGAACGCCCAACCGACCGCTGGTGCCTGCTCCGAAGTAAATTAATCGGCCGCCGGCGTGCAGCTTTTCGGTGATTACATCAACCGCCTTGGCAATGTCGGGGACTGCCGCTTTGACTGCTTCTGCTACAGCGAAATCTTCGTTTTGTACACGAGCTACCAATTCGGTCGTATCAAGCAGATCCAGATCCATTGTGTGAGCGTTGCGCTCTTCTGTGATCAACTTGTTGAACTCTTGCGTGAAACCCATGTCTGATCTCCAAATGTTCCCAGGCACCCAATTAACAGAGTGTAGCCTATTTAATGCGATTCGGAGGGTGGCACAGCGCAAGCTTTCGGCACCTGCCCCTTTTAATCAATCTCATTAATTGTCAGGTGGGTTGAAAGTGGCAGCCTGTGGCGCTTTGGGTGAACCGTGTTAGAAAGCTCGCGAGGTGCGGATGTTGCGAGGTCGCAACAACGCGTGTCGCGAGTTGGCATCAAAGCCTGCCGCCAGGTCGGAAATTGTGGATGCCGCACTAAGTGGGCAGCTGAGAAATTCAGCTCTCCATCCTTTCAGAAAAATTTGAAAAAATCTGAACGCGTAATCTCTAAAAGCAGTGCGCAGCACAGCTTTTCGGGTTTTTCTCTTGTCGCGGCTTTGAAAAATCTGCTAAGCATTGTTCACCAAGGGTTTCCAGCAAACGATGTTCAGAAAAATCCGGGTTTTTCTGAATGGATGTGTAATCTGTTTTTGCAATATGTTAGCTCTGGTTGTGGCGGCACACGCCGCCGCTGTCACCTGGCCGCGGTAACGGCCGGCTCCTGATGTTTGAGTGAAACTCGGCCGCGCTTGATGAATTTGCCGTCGCCTTCTTTGCCCACATATTTCTCGTTTTCGATAACCACTTTGCCGCGCGAGAGCACAGTTTCGGTGACGCCCTGCACTTCCATGCCTTCGTAGCAGTTGTAGTCGACATTCATGTGATGAGTTTTTGCCGAGAGGGTCATTTTCTTCTCGGGGTTGAAGATAACGATGTCCGCGTCCGAACCGACTGCAATAGTGCCCTTCTTGGGAAACAGCCCAAAGATTTTGGCCGGGCTGGTGGAGGTCAGTTCTACAAATCGATTGACGGAGATGCGCCCGCCCACGACGCCGCCGTTGTAAATCAAGCTCATGCGCGTTTCAACACCCGGTCCGCCATTGGGAATTTTGCTGAAATCGTCTTTGCCCAATTGCTTTTGATCTTTGAAGCAGAAGGGGCAGTGGTCGGTGGAAATTACTTGCAGGTCGTTCATTCTCAAGCCTGTCCACAATTTGTCTTGATTCCACTTCTCGCGCAGAGCCGGGGTCATAACATATTTGGCGCCCTCAAAACCTTCCTTCTCATACGCGCTGTAATCGAGAAAAAGATATTGCGGGCAGGTTTCTGCAAAGGCCGGAATGCCTTCGTCGCGCGCTTCAACGACTTTCTTCAAGGCGTCGTAGCAACTCAGGTGAACTATGTAGACAGGAGAATTGGCCATCTCGGCAATGGCAATCGAGCGGTTGACGCCCTCGGCTTCCGCTTGAGTCGGGCGTGTCAATGCATGGTATTTCGGCGCAGTGTGTCCTTTTGCCAGCGCGCGCTGCACGATTTCGTTAATGACGATGCCGTTTTCCGCGTGCATGCAAACCAGGGCACCTTCGTTGCCGCAAAATTCCATGGCTCTGAAGATGGTGGCATCGTCGACAAGCAAAACGCCGGGATATGCCATGAAAAGCTTGAAGCTGGTGACGCCTTCGTCGTGAATCAAGCGCTTCAAATCTTTGGTGCGTTCGTGAGGAAGGTCGGTAACAATCATATGAAACGCATAGTCAATCGCAGTCTTGCCCGCCGCTTTTTCGTGCCAGGTATCGAGCGCTTCCATGATCGCCTGACCCTTTGTCTGGATGGCGAAGTCGATAATTGTCGTAGTGCCGCCGTGTGCTGCAGCAAGCGTGCCGGTCCTGAAGTCGTCGGCTGAAGTAGTTCCGCCGAAGGGCATGTCCATGTGGGTGTGAGCGTCGATGCCGCCCGGAATGACGAGGCGGTCCTTGGCGTCGATAACTTTATCCGCCTCCATCTCCAGCGATTTGCCGATCACTGAAATGGTTTCGCCGTCTACCAAAATGTCGGCAACGTAATCGTCGACTGCTGTGACTATACGACCGTTTTTGATTAGTGTTTTCATGGAGTGAAGCACCTTTGTGGGAACGACATCAGGATATGCGGCAGAATGGCCACCTAGTCAAAACTACCCAGTGCACTGTGCGGTAAAAACCCTTTGCATTGGCGTAGTAGATATTCGATGTCTAAGGGGTGCCTGTGGCATATGCGCCAGGATCGCTTCGCAACCGCTTGAACGGAATAATTTAGAGCTTCAGGTTAATTAAGATCGCCAGGGTAAACTGTGCAATTCCCCGTTGAGGGTCAACTGCTCGTCTTGTTATAAAAACCAGTAGCACCTTAGATGCTCCGGAACCGAAACGGTTTAAACGCAAGATCTGCAAAAAAGAGCCCGCATGTACGATTATTGACCCTTCCATACGCCGTTCGCCGCTGTCCACAGGGGGCCAGGTTTCTTTGAAAGGTGTCACCACCGAAGTTATTGCTGAAGTTCGTCATCGCGCGAGCATTCTCGAGGTCATTTCGGAAACTGTCGTTCTCAAAAAGGCAGGCAAAGACTACAAGGGGCTCTGCCCGTTTCACAATGAGAAATCCGGTTCGTTCTATGTAAGCCCGGAAAAGGGGTTTTTCAAGTGTTTTGGGTGCAACGAAAAGGGAGATGTCTTTGCATTTTTGCAAAAGGTAAAAGGCACTGATTTCATCGACACTGTTCGCTATCTAGCCGGGCGATATGGTGTGAGACTTGTGGAAACGGCCGAGGAGAAACAGCACTACGACAGGCGGTCGCAATTTTTTGCTTTGAATGAAGCGGCCTGCAATTACTTCACTCAGCTCCTGAACGACCCAACGGAGGGCGCGACGGCGAGAAAGTATCTGGAGGGGCGCGGCATTTCAGAAGAAATTGCCGAGCGTTTTAAACTCGGCTTTGCCCCCAATTCCTGGGATGGACTGCTGCGCTATTTGACCACGACCATGAAGGCGTCCGAAGCGACTCTGGAAGAAGCTGGTCTGGTGCGGCGCCGCGCCGAATCCACCGGTGTGTATGACTTGTTCCGCAATCGGCTTATGGTTCCCATTCTGGACGATCAAGGGCGGGTAGTGGCGTTCGGTGGACGAACACTGGGCGACGATCAGGTGAAATACCTCAACTCGCCGGAAACGCCGATTTATGTGAAAGGTCAGCATCTCTACGGTTTCAACGTGGCTAAAGAGGCGATCAAGAGCAAAGACTCGGTGATTGTCGTCGAGGGATATTTCGATGCCATCAGCCTTCACCAGTTCGGCTTCGACAATGCCGTCGCCACCTTAGGAACGGCATTGACCGAACAGCAAGCAAAAATGCTGGTTCGCTATACCGAATCAAAGCGAGTCTATCTTTCATTCGACAGCGACCAGGCAGGCATCAAAGCAGTGGCTGGCGGTGCTGAAACGCTTAATCAAATCGCAGAAGGAGTCGGATTGGACTTGCGCGTGATTCGCGTTCCGGGTGGCAAAGACCCTGATGAATGCTTGCGTGCTGAAGGCGGAAAGGAAGCTTTCACCCGGGCAATGAAAAACGCCCCACCGATGATCGATTATGAACTGAGGCAGGCTTTGCAGGACGCCGATACGACAACGCATACAGGCAGGCTGGAGGCGGCGATGAAGATTGTTCCGATTCTTGCCCAGATCAAAAATCCGATGGTGCGCACAGAATACATTCGAACTTTCGCAACCGAAGTCGGGGGCAAGGAAGAAGAGCTTACCCACCTGGTGCGCGAGCAGATAAAAGCAAAGTCCAGACAATCATTTCGTCCTGAGGGATTTGGAGAATCAGCCACAAAGACGATGAAAAATCGAGGCACCGTGAGCGTGCCCGGCTCAGGCGGTTTGGCCGGCGTGCTGGAGGCCGAACGCAATCTTCTGGCTTTGCTTTTGACCAGCCGTGAAGATTACCAGCAAGCGTATCCGGTCGTTTCTTCAGTGCCTTTCAACGTGCCTGCGCATCGAGCTATCAAAGACGCATTCGATGGCGTCGGCGATCAGTTCCCCACCGTAGAAGATCTCAAATCGCGCATTATGGACCGCGTCGCTCCCGACGCCGCCGCTGCTTCGGCGCTTGTGGACGTAATCATCAAAGTAGATGAGTTTCGCAAACAAGACCGCCCGGCAGAAATAGTTATCAAGGATTCTTTTGCTCGATTGATAAAGGAATATCTGGAGTTGCAAAACAGGCAAATGCGAGCGAAGCTTGCTTCGCAGCTTCCGGAAAACGAGCTGGTCGATTTGCAGGCTAAAATATCGGAGTTGAGAAAATTGCAGGACAGCTTTTTGCTGAATGCCAATTCGCTTGATGAATTGAATGAACTGGTCGTTAAGATCGATGCAATTACCGGTGGTATAGGAGCGTTCGCAAAATAGAGGCTGGCTATGGAGATAGCAGGCGCACCATCAAATTTGCTAATGGGCATCATTGCCGGTGCCACCATTTTTCTTGGATTGCCGGTGGCATTTTTGCGCGGCATCGGCGAGAAAACGCGTGGCAGCCTGACGATGGCTGCATGCGGCGTGCTGCTTTTGCTGATCGTGGATGTCGGCTATCACATGGTCGAATCTCTCGAGCGAACGGCTATGAGCGGCAACTTCAACAAGTTGGGCATCATGTCGGCGATTGTTTTTCTCGGCCTTTTGTATGGTCTTGTCGGACTTGCCAAACTCGAGGAAAGGCGCGGCTCGATGAAGGGCGAAGCGGACCCTGTTTCAATCGCCACTATGATCGCAATCGGCATTGGCTTGCACAATTTCGCCGAAGGGCTGGCGATTGGTCAGTCGTTTTCGGGAGGCTCGATTAGCCTGGGCGTAGTGCTGGTGGTAGGTTTCGCCCTGCATAATGCGACCGAAGGCTTCGGCATTGCCGCGCCTCTAGCGGGCAAACCGGTGAGCTTCGCACGCATCGCCATGCTCGGTTTAATCGGCGGCGGACCGACTGCACTTGGCGCTGTGATTGGCGGTGTTTTTGTCAATGAATACATCACCTTATTGTTCCTCACCCTGGCGGTCGGATCTCTCATCTATGTGGTGCGAGAATTGATGCGCTTGCGTTTTGCGTCCCTGACTCCCTCGGGTGCCATGCTCGCGCTCAGTATCGGTTTGCTCTTCGGTGTATTTACCGAGATTGCCGTTGAGGCAGCTACCAATTCCAGCCGCTCCGGCACTGTCACCAACGCTGTCGAAATCGACTTCTCCCGTGCTTCTGCAGGCAAGTCCATGTCGCTGCCTGCCGGCAGTCACATTGTGATTAAAAACTCCGAGTCGACAACTCTGGAATTCGAATCGGACGGACTTTTCCCTGGTGAAGTGTTTATCAAAGCGGGCGATCGCGCACCTCTGACGATAACTACCAAGCCCGGCGACTACAAAATAATCATTGAAGACACTGACTATGCGCCAATTGACGTGAAGGTCACCGGCTCGCAAAAGAGCAGTCAATGACGGTTCATGCCTGTCTTGTTTCTGATCCCGTGGGCAAAACGACTGTGGCAAACCAGTAATCCGAGATGTTTTTGGCTACACGTTTGTAGTCTTCAAAGCGGATTGGTTTCACAATATAGCTGTTGCAATAATTTTCGTAGCAATAGGAAATGTCCTGTTCTAAATTTGATGTGCTGAGAATTACGACAGGAATTCTCCTCAAATGTGGATGTTCTTTCAGTCGTTTTAGCATCTCGCGCCCGTCCATTTTGGGAAGATTGAGGTCGAGAACTATGATGTCAGGGCACTGTCCGTCGCCTTTCAAGCTGTTTTCCAAACCGCTGAGAGCCTGCTTGGCGTCGTGCGTTACATTCAGTGTTGCAGCGATGCCGATAGATTCGAATGCTTCTTTGAGCAAATCGGAATCTGCGCAATTGTCTTCAACGTGCAGAATGTTCATGCGCTGAGGATTCCTTTTGGGTTTCCGAACTAATTTCCGACATGATTTCGTCGTCTTGAATTACGGGCAATTGCACGCAGAAATCGCTGCCTTTGCCTATTGTAGATTCAACCTTGATTGATCCACCGTGCCTTTCGACAATGCGCTTGCAGATAGCCAGTCCCATGCCTGTTCCGGGATATTCATCGCGTGTGTGCAATCTCTGGAATATGACAAAGATGCGCTGGAAGTGCTCTGCCTCTATGCCGATGCCGTTGTCCTTGAAATGTAAGGTGATCAAACCATTTTCGACTTTCGCATCGATAGAGATCTCGGGTGTTTCTTTACCTCTGTACTTGATTGCATTGCTGATTAGATTTTGGAATAGAAGCAGCATTTGCGAGCGATCTGCTTGTATGCGCGGCAATTTGCCGGCGACAACAATTGCGCCGCTCTCTTCGATAGCGATGCGAAGATTTCTTGACGCAGCCAGGAAAATCTCCTCCATATCGACGACGGTAAATGGCTTTCCATGCGTGTCTACGCGGCTGTAATGAAGCAAGTCTTGAATAAGCGCCTGCATTCTTTCCGATGACTCGGCGATGCGATTGATGTATTTGACGGCACGTTCGTCCAGAGCGGATGAATATCTGCCGGTGAGCAGATCGCTGTAATTGGACATGGCGCGAAGCGGTTCCTGCAAATCGTGTGCGGCAGCGAATGCAAATTGACGCAACTCGTTGTTGGACCTTTCCAATTCGCGGGAAAATTTCTTCAGGGCTTCTTCTGATTTTTTTCTTTCGGTGACGTCGCGCGAGATAATGGAGATTTCGATGATTTTTTCGTGTTCGTCGCGGATGCATGAAATTGTCAGCGAAACTGGAATTTCAGCGCCGTCTTTGCGCAAATGAACTGTCTCGAACATCTGTGGTGGAGTACCGGCCAGCACCATTTTTTTAATTTCTTCGGTCTCTACTGTTGGTCCGTCCGGCGCGATAATGAAAACGCTGTTGCCGACCATTTCTTCTTGTGAATAACCGTAGATTTTTTCGGCACCTTTATTCCAGCTTTTTATTACTGATTCCAGGTCAACGCTGAAAATTGCGTCGTTGCATTGCTCGACGATGTCCGCCAATTTGAGCCTTTCTCGCTCTGCCGGTTCGAGCTCGGTGATGCGTTCTTTGAGCAGCTGGTTGAGTTTTTGAATTTCAGTCTTGTTGCGCTTGCGCTCGACAATTTCTCCAATTAAATGCGCCGCCGAGAGCAGTCTTTTCTTTGACTGCTCGACTATGAAAGGCGGGCGGCAATGATATTTCCGCGCCTGATTCGCCAGCTCGTCTTTGCTTGTGCCGTATTTCGCTGCCAGCTCTTCCAGAACTTTTTCGTCTTTAGGCGGATCGCCGTAACCGATATTGATAGAGCCGACTATGTCGTTGCCCGCTTTTATCGGCACTGCGAAAATGCGAATGCCGCCGTTGCATGGCTGGTCTACCGGAACGCCACTCTGGACGGCGGCCATCGATGTTTCGCGGCATGATTGATTGCAATGCCACAGCCCGGACTCAATCGCTTCTTTATTGTCACCAGGCGCCAGCTGCCTCGATTTATCATCCATGAAGCGGCACCACTTCGACGCTTTTATATTCAGGGCGCAATCGCCGTTCGCTTCAAAAACTGCCGCAGATGTTTCCAAAAGATTCAAACCGTCGTCAAGAATTTCTTTTAGAAGCGACTCTCCAACGGCTTCCAGAATGACTCTGCTGCTATTTAGTTGGGCAAGATCGCCGTAGGGTTGCAATGCTCGGCTGTCACTATCTGTGGTGCCAAGGCTTTTTTGAAACAACCATTGAATGCGATTGAGCGCATCTCTTGCACCCGATTCGAGGTCTTGAGACGGAGGGTTGCCCTTGATTCTCAAGCAAGTAAGAGTCATGAGATTGGCTGCCCGGTCGAGCAATACATCAAGTTGCGGCTCCAGATCATCAGCGCTGCAGAGCTGCTTGCACACTTCGCTGTAAAGGCTGGAGACTGCTTTCAGACATGGCTCGCACTCTATCAATATGTTTTCCAGCAATTCACAAAGCACTACCGCGCAGTCTCGCGGCATTCGTAAATCGGTGGAGAAAATCGCGTCGACGAATACCTGGCTGACAGTTTGCAGCAGGTCTTCCTTGCCGGTCTGATAAAGCGATTTTGCACGCAGCCGCTTCAGCCAGCCGGCCGTTACAGCCGCGTCGAGAAGACCGCGGCGAAGCTCGCTGACGCCGCTTTCAACAGATGGAGAGCTATTGGTTGAATCGAGCATATACTCTTAGCTTAATCTGTCAAAAGTAAATTTGGAGTGCCCAGAGGAGTGATTTCCCATGGGTATTTTGTGCCCACCTAAAGGGTGAGATCCAGCAAGGCGATGGGCTGAAAGAAAGAACCCAAAAACAACGAGAGAGGGTTCCCCCCCTCTCGCCCCTCCGATATAAATCTGCTCCTCGAGCCTGCTATTGCCGTTTCAGCCGCGGCAGCGCTTCAGTGAGGATGTTTAGAATATAAGTCGCAAACAGCCCCGAGTTGTTATCAAGTTGTAAACAAGAAAAACTGATGAGCTATTTGCCGGATTTGCCTTTTTGCAGCCAGGCGATCGAACCCTTCAATTGCCTTATAAAAGGAACCAGAGTGACGTTTAAAATGGCCTCGTTGGCAAGAGTTGAGGGCACACCGGCTCGTTTGCTTACCGTGATGTGGAGGGTGCCATTGTCAAACGGTCGCTGGGTTGATCCGTCGATGCAGACAACCAGCACCTGAATTTCATCGGTCACGGAAAATCCGCGCGTTTCGAAGCCCAGGCTGTCGCCTATCGAACGATTTCCCGGTATCCAGTCGCGAGCAAAGGTCTCGCCGTTCTTCGCATACGCCAGCGTGACGTGGTCGCCGCGAATTTCCTCATAGAGCGCAAGCTCTCGCACGATTTTGCGGCTTTCTTCGTCAAGTTCGACGGCCAGATATTTTTCAGCATCTGAAGCAGGGGCGTCCATCACTCTTCCAACCACTCGAGCACTTCAGCCTGACGCCTGATTTCTTCTATCAGCTCATACAAAGAAGAGGCGTCCTGCGCCGGCACGGCTCCTCCAGGCACGGTGAGCACTTTCACTGTCAAGGCACGGGAGCCTAGTTCTAGATGAACCATGTCGCCTGCTTTTACCACCAGGCTCGATTTTGCCGGACGGTCGTTAACGTAAACGCGATTCTGGTCGCAAGCCATCTGCGCCACAGTCCGGCGCTTAATCAAACGAGATACTTTCAGCCACTTATCCAGTCTCATGCCTTTTCTCTATGAATTGCGAATGGAAAGATTAAACCAGAATTTCCAAAATTTCTGAAGAAATTCACCAATCAATAAACAGCATGCTTTTCGCCGAAAGGCTGGGCGGGCAAGCTGTTGATTTCGATGCGCACATTTTCAAAAATGCAGCTGGAACGAACGATCTCATCGCCTTCAATCGGATGGATAAGATCGTTCAAAATCGGGCTTACCACGTGCAGCCGTGCCTCCAGCTTGGTCATCTTTCCGGGAAATGCCTGTGGAGTAAGCGGGCAGGCGACGTCGAAATTGTGCCATTCAGAAGAGGGCTTCAAGATCCGTGGCGCCCAGGGCGCGTTATAAGAATACTCCTGATTATTTTCCCGCGACTTGGATATCAGCTCGACACCGGGCGGCAGATTTTGACCGTTTGTTTTATAACGTCCGGACAATCTGACCAACCAGCGATCACCCGGTGCATAGTTGGGCAGCGGGCTCATCTCTATGGTCTTATAAGTTTGATTGGTAAGCGAGGCTTTCGGCTCGACTGTGACTTCATGCACTTCTTCGAAGGAGAGCTTTTCCGCTTGCTTCATGTTTCCGTCATCGGGCGCCGGCAAAAGCAAGCGAATGTAATGTCCGGCGTCGCCTTTGCGTGTCTCGAGCTTGCGGTCCGTTCGGGGGTCGCAAATATTTCCGCGCCGCTCGACGCCGTAAAAAGCTTTATCCCATGAATAGTATTGCCATTCCGGAACGATCACTTCGCCGTCGTCGCGCAACAGCGCTTTGAAAAGGCGCGTTCGCCCTGGCTGCGTGCGCTTAATCGTGATGCGCATCGAACCTTTGGAAGCATCGGAAATTTTTGCACCGGGCAAAAGTTTTTCTGTGTTTTCTTTTGGAATCGCAACTAAAAACCACTGACGAACATCATTGTTTGAGACACTGATCACATTGGAAAAGCTTTCGAAAATACATTCGGCTACACGCGTTAATTGATTGTCACGCCGCTCAAAATGGTTCTGGTCGTCTATCAATGAAAGACCAGGAAGATACGGACCATTAAGGGTTTGTCCGTCAATAGCAATCGACAAACCGTTGTTGATTCCGTCCAACCCTTCCGCGTCGATCATCAAATAAGCATTTCCCGACCGCGCCGCCTTCGCCACTGCCGGCGGTGTCAACAATTCAAAGGTGATTCCTTCCCCTTGCTTATTTAGCGTATTGGCTCTTTCGTACCACCGCCCGTGAGCCCGCACCGGAAGGCAGATTGAAGAGAATGTCAGTAGCGCCATTCCGCACAAGATCAAATTGCTCAAAGAGCGCGAATAAAATCCTGTTTGTGTCCTGTTGATCAAGGCATAAGTCAAACCGACCACGCAAAGAAAGAAAAATGCTTTGATTCCGATTGTGCAAATGATGCCAATCTCGGCTGCCTCGCGCTCGCCGAAGGCATTGAGCAGCATGCCGGTCGGATCTACTAGAACAAAAATCACAAAGAGAAGATAGACCGAGGGATAAGCCAGCTCCAGAACATCCGATGAGCCTGCGCTCCAGTTGCCCAGCTTTCGCAATCGGCGCAGTCCCCAGGCTCCGTAGACTATGAGGAAGGGCATTGCCGTTAAGTTATAACGTCCTACCGTAATGAAAAACATGTACGGCAAGTGAGCCGCCAGAACGACCAACATATAAATGATCCCGGTTACCCTGCCGCGCCAGGTGTTTGAGCCTTGTTCGGTTCCATCCAGGCTGAGAATGATTCCCGCCACCGCAAAGGCAATGATGAATTGGTGCAAAACATCCTGCGCGGGCGGTGAAAAAAGACCCATCCAGGTTTTGAAATCGTTCCATCCGCACTTCATCAATCTGGGCAATTTGTCTTGCAAGAGCCAGAAATATCCGGCCGGGTCTTCAGACAAAAGTGTCAGCGTCTGTACGTTTACGGTACGGTCCATGATTGGCTTGAAGTGAATGGGAAAGCCTGTCCAGCCCTGGGTAACGACTTGATTGCCCAGCCCATAGTTAAGACGGCTGACCCGATCGACAACCAGGCTGGCGCGCCCGACGATCAATTGCTGGGCCGCAAACCAGGGGACGATAACAAGCGCAAAACCAACCAGGAAAGATGCAACTGCGGCGATGCGCAATTTGCCTTTCAGGCGAAAAACCAACATCACCAGTGCAATGCCGGTTAATAGCAGCAAAACTGTGCGCGCCAGTTCCAGGCATGCCGCCAGAACTCCCAAAAGGACAGATGCCAGAACGATGTTTATAAATTCCCTTCGCGGTGCTTTCTTGTCGCTTTCGCCTCGCAAATGCGTCTGCGCTATGTAGAGGAAAATAAAAGAGAAAAGGCAGAGGAGAAAAGCCGCAAAAGTCTCTGTGCAGGCTCTGCCGCAGTTGATGATAAAGGGTGGATATACAGCCGCGATAGCGCCTGCCATGACGCCCGTTTTGCGATCGAAAAGCTGTCTGCCGATGGCGGCGATGAAAACAACCGTCACTGCTGAAATCATGCACTGGGCAGCAACTGGTTTTATCCAATCGGCCGGATTGTACGGCGACAGGGTGAAAACATTCGAGAGGACTAAAAAAATCGGATAGGACGGACCTGCCAACATCAGCGGCTGCAGGCTCGCCAACTTGCTGTGCACTGCCGATGCGAGCGCCGGTGTGGCGCTGCCTGTCAGAGTTGCCAGGCACTCTTTCGCGAAACTTGCTGGCAAAGTGTTAAGCTCGAAAATAGCTTTTGCACTATTTATATATCCAACTGCGTCAAAGGCCGCATATGCATTGATGTGGCTCTGGAAGAAGCAGAACCAGAGCCGCAAGAGTAACGCGATGGCGAACAACCAGAAGAGCGCACCGCGGACACCCTGCTTGGAGATGTCACCTTTATCATCGTGGGGTAAAAACGGCTCAGAGTCTTCGTTTATAAGCAGTCGATACAATGATTTATCCGGTTTGCCAGTTGTTCTATCTTGGTAATATCCATAGCTTATCGCGGTCAGTGACAGGTGATAATCGTGTATGCTCTTACCTGTCGGGCTTTTATTTGTCCGCAGTCGGAGACTCTAATGCACAGACATCCCCTCATAAATACGCCTCGTGAAGGTTCGATTCAAGGTGTATATCGACCCGCAGTTTTTCTTGCTTGCTTATTTACTACTGTAATTACTGTCATCAGTCTTTCGTCATGCGGCTCCAAAAGTGATTCTGCGGACGCTTCGCTTTCCAATCACTCAGCCCCCCCCGACGCGAAATTAATAAAAGTTAGTGAGAAAGTCGCCAAGCAAATAGATATCCAACACGAGTCTATTCAGAAACGCTCGGTGGCGATTCCACTGCATGTCACAGGCAAAATCGAGCCGGATTTAGGCAAGGAAGTCGACGTCACCAGCCGGATCAATGGACGTGTCAAAAAAATTCTTGTCGCCCCCGGTCAGGAAGTAAAACGTGGGCAGATTTTGGCGATGCTCGACAGTCAGGAAATTTCCGAACTGCAAGCCGAGCTTCTGGAAGCGAGAGCCAAGCGGGACATTGCCCTCGCCCATGAAGAGCGCGAGCGCATGGTTTATAACGAACTTTTGGTCAGACCGAAAAATCTGATTGAAGCGCAAACGCAATACGACGCGGCAAAAGTTCAAAAGGAATTGGCGGAGACGGAATTCAGGCGTCAGGAAGGTTTGTACAAAGAGAAAATCTCGGCTCAAAAAGATTACCTGGCGGCCAAGGCGACATCGGCCACCAACAACGCCAATTACGAGCAAGCGCGCATCGCCTATGAGCGCGAAAAAAACTTGTTCAAGAATAAGGCGATGCTGAGAAAAGAGCTGCAATTGGCTGAAGCCGAAACCGCAAAAGAGCAGCAGCACTACAACACACTGAAACAACGATTGGATTTCCTCGGTGCCGATCCCAGCATGTTGGCTGGCGTTTTGAAATCGGGACAGATCAGCGGTCTGGTGCGCATTATCGCTCCGGTGCACGGTGTTGTCAGTCATCACGATGTAGCCGTAGGCGAAGTCGTGCACCCCGACAAGAGTATTTTCAAAGTCACCGATCTTTCCAGTGTGGTGGTCAAAGCCGACCTGCCGGAAGTGGACATTTCGCGCGTCAAGATGGGCGGCAAGGTAAAAGTGCATGTCTCCAGTTATCCCGGTGAAGTTTTTCTGGCCACTGTCAGCTTCATCAGTGAAAACGTCATGCCCGACACCCGAACCGTGGCCGTCAGAGCCCGTCTCGACAACCATGAGCGCAAATTCAAGCTGCAGATGTTTGCCGAAATTGATTTGGAAGGCGCCGAGCGCGAATTCCTTGCCTGCCCGAAATCCGCCATTCAGGAGATGGAAGGTAAGCCGGTTGTATTCGTGCGCAAAGAAGGCGGCTACGAAGTGCGTCACATTAAGACCGGCGTCGATGCAGAAAAATTTGTCGAAGTATTGTCCGGGTTGGAATCAGGCGACGAAGTCGTCACACAGGGCAGTCTTATGCTTCGCACTGAGCTGACCTATAAGCACTAGCCTGGGGAGTGGAAGTTCGATGGAGTGGATTCAATAAATGATCGAAAAGATCATTGCCTTTGCCATGCAAGAGCGACTGCTGACAATCGTCGCCTTCGTAGGCATAGCCATATTTGGTGCCTGGTGCTCGCTCACTCTGCCTGTTGACTCCTTTCCAGACGTCAGTAATGTCCAGGTGCAAATCATCTCGGATTGCGAAACCCTGGCGACCGAAGAAGTGGAAAGCCTGATTACGTTCCCGATTGAGAATGGCTTGAACGGCTTGCCCAAAGTCAACAAGATCCGCTCTAACTCCAGCTTTGGTCTATCAGTCGTCACCGTCATTTTCGAAGACGACACAGACGTATACTGGGCGCGAAATCTCGTGCAGCAACGACTCAGCCAGATTGAATTGCCGGCATGGGCGCCGACGCCGCATCTGGGGCCGGTGGTATCGACATTCAGCAACGTCTTCAACTATTACCTGATTTCGGACCGGCACGATTTCACCGAGCTCAGAACCATTCAGGACTGGCAGGTGGCGCGCCGTCTCAAATCCGTTCCCGGCGTCGGCAACGTCGTCAGCTACGGCGGTTTCGTCAAGCAATACCAGGTTCTTGTCGATCCCAATGTTTTGAAGGGCTACGGCGTCACCATTCCGGATGTCCGCTGGGCGCTCACGCACAACAATATAAATGCGGGGGGAAACTTCATCGAGCGCGGCGGTGAGGAAATCATCATTCGCGGACTGGGCCGCATCGAAAACGAAAACGACATCAGAAATATCGTTTTAAAAACGGTCGGCGGCACGCCGGTAAAAGTGGGGCAGGTTGCTCAAGTGCAAGTAGGACCGGCTTTTCGTCGGGGCTCCGCATCGATGAACGGCAAAGGCGAAGTGGTGACCGGCATGGTGTTGACGCGCAAAGGCGTCAATACACAGGCTGTTGTAGAACGCGTCCGCCATCGTATCGACGAAATCAAAAAAGAGCTTCCTGCTGGTGTCACCCTGCATGCTTACTACGATCAGACCGAGCTCGTGCACAAGACAATCGAGACAGTCAAAGAAGTGCTCATGTTTTCCGGTGGACTGGTTATCGTCATTCTCACCGCCATCATGCTGCATATTCCCAGCGGTCTCATCGTTGCCGTCATCATTCCTCTGTCGCTTTTGTTTTCCTTCGTCATGATGAAATACACGGGACTGACGGCCAACCTGATGACACTGGGAGCGGTCGACTTCGGCGTTATCGTGGACGGGGCGGTAGTGATGGTGGAAAACATCTTCCGCCAGCTTTCGATAGCCAATGAAGAGAAAAAAGAAGGCGAGAAGATCAATCATTTCAATATCATTCTTACTGCCGCTCGCGAAGTCGGGCGCCCAATCGGCTTTGCCGTATTGATCATCGTCTCTGTCTATTTGCCGCTTTTCACGCTTGAAGGCGTGGAAGGACGGATGTTCCACCCCCTGGCGCTGACGTTCATCTACGCGATCATGGGCGCGCTCATCGCGTCTCTTACGCTTATTCCGATTCTTTGCTATTACTTTTTGCGCGGCAATATTAAAGAGAAGCATAATCCGCTCGTGGAAGCGGTGCACAAGTGGCACGATCCGCTCTTGCGCAAAGCCATGGACAGACCGTTTTTTACCATTCTCATCTCGGTCGGAATGCTGGTCGGCAGCTTCTTGCTTGTTCCATTTCTGGGCTCTGAATTCATTCCGACTTTGGATGAAGGTTCGATTCTTTTGCGGACGAAACTCTCTCCCAGCGTCGCTCATTCTGAGTCTATGAGAGTTGCCGGTGAAGTCGAGGAGATGATCAAAAAATTCCCCGAAGTCTCCGTGGTTGTTTCTCGTATCGGTCGATCAGGCATGGGCTCCGACCTTGAAGGTGTCGACAATGCCGACGTGTACATCGGCTTGATACCGAAGGATCAGTGGAAGACCACGCACGACAAAGAAGCACTGGTCAATATGATGGCCAAAGAAGTGGAAGGAATTCCAGGTCTTATCCACTCTTTCTCGCAGCCCATTGCCGACATGATTGATGATCTTGTAGCCGGTATCAAAGCCGACCTTGGTATCAAGATTTTCGGCGAAGATTTGCAGGTGCTCGACAAAACCGCATCGCAGGTCGAGAACATCGTTTCGAAAGTGCGCGGTGCTGCCGATATGCAGCGCGAGCATATATTGGGTCTGCCGCAAATGACCATCAAGATGAAACGCGACGTAATCGCTCGTTATGGCTTGAATGTGGCGGACATTCAGGACGTCATCGAAACAGCGGTGGCTGGAAAAGTAGTCACCGATGTGGTCGAGGAAAACCGCCGCTTCGGCTTGTTGATTCGTTTGCCGCATCAGTATCGTGATACCGAACAAGATATCGAAAACATCATCATCGATACTCCGCAGGGAGCCAAAGTGCCGCTCAAACAGCTGGCGGACATCAAGCTGCCGCGCGGTACAGTGATGATCAACCGCGAGGATGGCCAAAGGCGTACTGCTGTTCTTGCGAACGTTAGAGGGCGAGATCTGGGCTCGTTTGTAGAGGAAGCGCAGCAGAAGATCAACGAGCAATTGCACCTGCCCAAGGGCTATCGCATCGTCTGGGGCGGACAGTTCGAGAACCAGCAGCGAGCAATGACTCGCCTGGCGGTGGTAGTGCCTGTGGTGCTGCTGCTCATTTTTATTCTTCTGTTTGCATCGTTCAATTCCTTGAAGAACGCTGCCGTCATCATGATGAACGTTCCTTTCGCGCTAATTGGGGGCATTCTTGCCCTTTTGATTTCGCGGCAGACATTATCCGTTCCCGCCATCATCGGATTTATTTCTCTTTTCGGTGTCGCGGTGCAGAACGGGGTTATTCTCGTCAGCTACATAATGCAACTGCAAAACCGGGGATATTCAGTGCGAGAAGCGGCTCTGGAAGGAACTTCCGTGCGCCTCAGACCGGTAATGATGACGGCCCTGGTTGCCATCATGGGCTTCATGCCATTGATTCTGTCGCATGGCACAGGCGCTGAGGTGCAACGCCCGCTGGCTACCGTCGTTGTCGGTGGGCTGGTCTCCGCCACTCTTCTCACTCTGATAGTTTTGCCGACTGTTTTTACTTTGATCAATAAAGATCCCAAGGAACCCCCGGCCAATGCTTGATACACATGCAGTAGTCGCGCGGAGATGAGTCGTTGATCGACAAGTTGATCACTTTTGCTCTCAAGCAGCGGTTGCTCACCATTGCTGCCACGCTCTTAATGGCAGCCTTTGGCGTCTTTTGCATGATGAGTTTGCCGGTCGATTCATTTCCCGATGTAAGCAACATCCAGGTCCAAATCATCACGGATTGCGAGACGCTGGCGACCGAAGAGGTCGAGAGTCTGATCACATATCCGATTGAATATTCTTTGAGCGGGCTGCACAAAGTGACGAACATCCGCTCCAATTCGAGTTTTGGATTGTCCGTGGTGACGGTCATTTTTGAAGACGACACTGATGTCTACTGGGCGCGCAATCTTGTCCAGCAGCGTCTCAGCCAGGTCGAATTGCCCGCCTGGGCGCCGACGCCCCAGCTAGGTCCGGTGGTTTCGACTTTCAGCAACGTCTACAACTACTACCTGAAAAGCGACCGGCACAATTTAACGGAACTGCGAACCATCCAGGATTGGTATCTGGCCAAAAGGCTGAGGTCTGTTCAAGGCGTCGGCAATGTCGTCACCTACGGAGGTTTTGTCAAACAGTATCAAGTGCTGATCAATCCGCGCTTACTTGCAGGTTATGGAATCACACTGCATGAGGTCGTGAATTCTCTGACGCAGAATAACAAAAACGCCGGCGGCAACTTCATCGAGCGAGCCTCGGAAGAGATAATCGTGCGCGGTCTTGGGCGCATCGAAACCGTCACCGACATAGAAGAGATTGTTTTGAAATCCGTAGATGGTACACCCGTGTATGTTCGCGATGTTGCCAAAGTCGTGATTGGTCCTGCATTCCGCCGCGGTTCCGCCTCGATGAACGGGCAGGGCGAAGTCGTCACCGGAATGGTATTGACTCGCAAGGGCGTCAACACTAAAGCCGTCGTCGAGAAAGTTCGCGAGCGTATCGAGGAGTTGAAACACGAGCTGCCGCAAGGAGTTCAACTCATTCCCTATTACGACCAGACGGAACTTGTCGAGAAAACCATCGACACGGTCAAAGAGATTCTGCTCTTCAGTGGCGGGCTGGTCATCATCGTTCTTACGGCAATCCTCTTGCATATTCCCAGCGGTTTGATCGTCTCGGTCATCATCCCTTTGTCCCTGCTCTTCTCATTCATCATGATGAAGTACACGGGGCTGTCTGCCAATCTCATGACGCTGGGCGCCGTGGATTTCGGCGTGATTGTCGATGCCAGCGTGGTCATGGTGGAAAACATCTACAGGCAATTGGCCGAGGCTCACGAGCATCAAACGGAAGATAGACACACTAATCACTTTCAGGTGGTTTTGAACGCGGCGAAGGAAGTCGGACGCCCGATTGTTTTCGCCATATTCATTATTGTGTCGGTGTACTTGCCGCTTTTCACGCTCGAGGGCATTGAGGGCAAGATGTTCCACCCCCTGGCTCTGACCTTTATTTACGCGATTCTGGGCGCGTTGCTTTTGTCGTTGACTATTGTTCCTGTACTCTGCTTCTGGTTTTTGCGCGGCGACATCAGGGAAAAACGCAACCCGATTGTCGATACGGCGAAGCGCATACACACGCCTGCTTTGAGCAGATCGATGAAGCATCCATTCGCCACTGCGTTCGTCTGCATTGGCGCACTGGTCGGCAGCTTCTGCCTGGTACCTTTTCTTGGCTCTGAGTTTATTCCAACACTTGATGAAGGTTCTATTCTTCTGCGCACGAAGCTCTCTCCCAGCGTCGCTCACACGGAGTCGATGCGCATTGCTCAGCGCGTCGAAGAGACGATGAAAAAGTTTCCTGAAGTTACTGTCGTGGTCTCGAGAATCGGTCGCTCCGGCATGGGCTCCGACCTGGAAGGCGTTGAGAATGCCGACGTTTATATCGGCTTGAAGCCGAAAGAGCAGTGGACCACGACTCACGACAAAGAGAAGCTGGTCAATATGATGGCTAAGGAACTCGAGGGAATTCCCGGGCTGATTTTCTCATTCTCACAGCCGATTGCCGACATGATTGACGATTTAATTGCCGGAATCAAAGCCGACCTGGGCATTAAGGTCTTCGGAGATGATCTGGAGACGCTGGACAAACTGGCTTCCGATATCGAAACTGCGATAGCTGAAGTCCCTGGCTGCGCCGATCTGCAGCGGGAGCACATTCTCGGATTACCGCAAATGACCATTAAGCTCGACCGCAACGAAATGGCTCGATACGGCTTGAACGTTAGCGACATTCAAGACGTTTTGCAAAATGCAATCGCCGGCAACGTGGTCACCGACGTTATTGAGGGGAACATGCGATTCGGCATGCTGACTCGTTTGCCGAAGCCTCAAAGAGATACCCAGGAGGAAATCGAGAATCTGATTATTGACACTCCCAGTGGTGCACGTGTTCCGCTCAAATCAATTGCGGATATTCGTTTGCCGAGGGGTACAGCCATGATCAATCGCGAGGAGACCTACAGGCGCACAGCGGTTTTGGCGAACGTGCGAGGACGCGACCTCGGTTCATTTGTCGGAGAGGCGATGGAGCGAATTAAGAAAGAAGTGAAAATCCCGAAAGGCTATTCGCTCGTCTTCGGAGGTCAGTTCGAGAATCAGCAACGCGCGATGCAGCGGCTGGCCATCGTCGTTCCCATTGTTCTTGCCCTAATATTTCTCCTGCTTTATGCCTCATTTAACTCGTTCAAAAATGCAGGTTTGATCATGCTGAACGTTCCATTTGCGATGGTCGGCGGCATTATTGCGCTCTTTATTACACATCAAACTATTTCCGTTCCTGCCATCATCGGTTTCATTGCCCTCTTTGGCGTTGCCGTGCAGAACGGCGTCATTCTTGTCACGTACATAATGCAATTGCAGAAGCAGGGACATCCAGTCGCTCAAGCCGCCGTAGAAGGGGCTCAAATCAGATTGCGCCCTGTTCTGATGACGGCATTGGTAGCGATCATGGGATTGCTTCCCAAGATTTTTTCTAACGGCACTGGAGCCGAAGTGCAAAGACCACTGGCTACAGTCGTTCTTGGGGGGTTGGTCTCTGCGACGCTACTTACTTTGATAGTTCTGCCGACAGTCTATGCGCTCATCAATAAGGATAAGGACACCCTTGAAACGGTTTGAGGTTATAGCCTTCATCACCCATGTTGAGGAATTTCAAACGAAATTACGGCTTGCTCTTGCTATGCATACAAATGTATGTATAATGTGTATATAGGAATCAAGTCAACTGCCCTTAAGCAGGTCAACCTATGCGCGAGTGCTGCCCGGGGCCCTCGCGCAGCTGGAAGATTTTTCTGCGCGTATCTGTGGGCAGGTAGCGGCGTTGGCTCCGTTATTCTCCTGACTCAATACTTGCGCAAACTGGCTGTTGTTTTAAATTGTTCTTCTTCATTTCCTCTTTATCTGGAGTGTAAATGATGGTGTGTTTGCGTTTCACTTGCGCTACTTGCACGCCAGCAATGGTCAGAATAATGCCGAGAATTTGCAATGGTGATGCTGGTTCGTTCAAAACGACAATGGCAAGAACGAGCAGCAGTGGTCTTTGAAGAAGTGAGATTATAGAAACGCGGGTGGAGCCGATTAATGCCATTGCGCTCAAGAATGCGACATTAGCTAGAGCTGCGCCCGAGCCGATGATGGCACCGACTTTTAGCGCCTCGAAACTTATGGCCGGCGTGATGAACATCAGGGGAATGCAAAGGCAGACGTTAATTGGAAATTGATAAGAGGAAACAACCAGAGGATTAATAGTCTTGGTCGCTGTTTCCATCTGCACTCTGTAAATGCTGGATGTGATGATGGAGGTAAGGACGGCAAGAATTCCCAGCGGGTTTCCCGCCAGCGATTTCACTTCCAGCATGAGAATTACGCCCAGAAGGCAAAGACCAAAACCGCTCCAGAACTTGACCGTCAATTTGTCTCTGCCCATCGCTGAGTTTATGATTGCCACCAGAGCTGGTGTCGTTGTCACCAGTGTCATGACGACAACTGCAGGAACCAGTGTCAGGGAAAGCAGAATCAGACCATTCGTACAAAAGAGTAGTAAAGCCAAAAGACCGAGGCGTGGCAACTGTTGCTTGCCTACCCAGACAAACTTCCGCGTTAAAAGTAAGACTACCGCGGCAGCAAAGCAATTTTTCAAGACAAAAGCCTGCAGCGGCTGAACCCCTGCTGCATAGCCGAGTTTGACAATAATCGGCTCGGCCGACGCAGCAAAAATTGCCGCCGTCAGCCATAAGGTGACTGCTGCTTCGCTCTTAAGAATGGAGGAGTTGAATAATCTCGTCACTCTTGCCGAATTCTCCCAGCTTCAGCCTTTCCAGAGTCCTGCCGGTTTTTCGGAAGTCCTCGCCGACAACGCATGTTGCCAGGCTAATCATCGAGCTCAGTACGGGAGTCTCTTTGCCGGCGAGCTTGGCCAGTTGTTCGAACGGCACGAGGCTGCAGGCGACGTCTTCATAGAAGA
Source organism: Cyanobacteria bacterium PR.3.49 (assembly GCA_013997645.1). Lineage (GTDB taxonomy): Bacteria > Cyanobacteriota > Vampirovibrionia > Obscuribacterales > Obscuribacteraceae > QKMZ01. The sequence continues at coordinate 12,086 of PNKB01000012.1, read as the reverse complement.
AACGATGGTTGAGTGTCTTTGGGGAAAGGCTGTGCCGGTAGTTTGGCACGCTAGTCATTGCCGAGTAAAGGCTGGCAGTGTCACATCCGTAATAACGGTTAAGCAACTCTTTCATCGGTATCAATTGAACGCCATAGGCGGTGCCGATTGAGCGAAACTCTTCTTCCATGCTTTCGAGAACGGCAACGGTGCGCGGCGTCATGCCACCATAGTAGAAAAGAAACTCTTCTTCTCTGTCGATTGCATGCATATTGGTCAGCGCGATAGGTGCGTGTGCCAGTGCGCCGAAATCGGTCAAGCCGCGCTGGATCAAATTATCTGCGGGGCTGAGACCTGGGAAGTATGCATTGATTATAGGTGCGCAGGCTTCGGTTTCACTTCTCGTTACTGACGAGAAGAGCGTCCAGCGCTTGATGCCGCGTATCCAGACTCTTCCTTCTGCAACAAGACGACAGGCAAACAGCGCGTCTGTCTCAACTATCTTCGGCAAATCCGTCAATCCTTTTTCCAGCAAAGTCACTTGAAATTCGCGGGCACCGCCGAATTTGCCGGAGAATAGAATAATCGTGTGAGCGCTGCTCAAATAAGGTGCCAGGCTCTCTGCCACGTCTTTGTACGCAGTGGCGACCGTGGCAACGAAAATATTGCGGCTGCGAGAGGCAAATTCGCCCCCATCCGTGTATGCACCGGAAAGTTCAAACCTGCCCAGTATGCGGTCTTCAGAATAGATTCTTCTGCTGGCGTCCAGCAGCTCTGCTTTTACTTTGTTGCGGCTGAGCATGCGCACTGAACAACCGGCAGCCGAAAGATATGCAGCCAGCGCGTGCGCTGAGTTGCCTGTGCCGACAATTCCCGTTGATAGAAGAGATTTGTCTTTTTGTCCTCGCAGCTCGGGAATGTCGATGCCGGCTGCAGGAGAAACGCATGCCGTGCGACTGCTCAACAATTCTGCAATCATGCGCTGCGATTCGGCAATGGCGCCGAGCCGAGACTCCAGTGTCAGGAAGTCCGACACCGAGCGATTCTTCGAGACAAGATTGGCTGAGACATCACCCATCCATGAGTCCTCAGGTCAAAGCTTACCGCCAGCTAATCAAGTATATGTTAACCCGGTTATTAACCGGCATTAATTCGCTTGGTTGGCATCATTAGTCTTGTCTAAGCTTGCAAGACGGGAATGGTGATTGTGAATTTGCTCCCTTTCACCGGGGAATTCCCCACTGAGATCGAGCCTTTGTGTGCATCGCAAATTAGTTTGCAAATTGCCAGTCCCAAACCAGTTCCTTCGCCTTGGCTGACCGATTCTGTGGTTTGCTCGAAAGCTTCGAAGATGCGCTGGCGATCCGCTTCTCTAATTCCTGGTCCGGTGTCGCTAACGGAAATGTCGATGCAGGCATCGTTTTTCTTCCACTCGACCAGAATTTCGCCGGACGACGGAGTATGTCTGATTGCGTTGGCTAGAAGATTGGTCAGCACTTGATTCAATTTTTTCGCATCGGCGTTAATAGAGAGCTCTTCGCCTTCTATTTTGATCTGCAGTCCTTTGGCTTCCAGTGCCGGTTTTACAAGGTCGACAGCCGACTGCACCAGATCTTCTACGTTGGTATTGCTGCATTCCAATTCTAGTTTGCCGTGCTTGAGTTTTTGAAAGTCCAGAAGATCATTGACGAATTCCAGAAGCCTATGCAGATTTCGACGCGCTCCAGCCAGTTCCTTCTGTGTCTCTTCGGAAACTTCACCATAAGTGCCGCTGGCTACCAGATCCAGCGCCACGTGCATGGATGAAAGCGGACTGCGCAAGTCATGGCTGACCATGTCGACGAAGTCTTGTTTCATTCCTTCGATCACCTTTTCTTCATCGATGTCGTGGACGACGGCGAAAAGTTCTTGGGATTGCTCTGAGTAAAGGCAAGACCAGCGAGTGTGCACAAATGTTTTGTCAGAACCGTCATTAACCGCAATTCGAAACTCAAAAGATTCGGATTTTTCTCCAGTCATGGCTGCTTTCAAGCTGGTTTCTGCGCCCTTGCGATCATCTTGCGTAAGAAAGTCCAGCACTGATTTGCCGACTACATTTTCAGGCTCAATGCCGAAGAACGTCAGCGTCGATTTGTTGGCGCGCAAAAATTCCAAATTTTTGTTCAAAGAGCAGATCAGATCGTTGGTGTTGTCCACCATCGCTTTTTCTTTTTCTTGTTCTTCTTTCATCGCGGCCGTGATGATGTGCAGCATCTCGTCCAGTTTGGTGAACTCTTCACTGTCGCTCAAGACTGGCAGCAATTCTTCTTGATTTAAAATGCGGCGGCAATTGGCATTTAAATGTTTCAACGGCATGTGAATCGCTCTTGCATAAATTGCAGCCAGTGCAAAGGCAATCAGAGTGCTCAAAACAATTCCCGCAATTAAAGTGGAGTTGAGCGCCTTCCAGTCATTTTCGGTTTTTTGCTCCGTGTCCGCAATGGATGTTTCCTCTGCCGCCAGCATGCTGTCTGCCGAATTGAGCATATATCGGATCGCATTGCGCATCGTCTTATCGTATTTGCTGTTGACCTTTCGCTCGCGATGCACGCCAAGTTTGAATTCTTCCCAGGTTGCACCCAGAGTGGAAATAATCGCTTCTGCGCCGCTGGCCATTCCGTCGACCATCAATGTTCTGTGCCGATCCGCACCGGCTGATTTGCGCAGTTCGTCAAGCTGACCTCGCACCACCTCGGCAGCTTTCACTTCTCGCTCCATCGCCCCATCGCTCGGCCGGTTTCCGTTGATTTTGGCGACATAACCGAGATTCATGGTGTGATTCATCAGAGAAATCGTTTTCGAAATTAGCTCTCCAGACTGCGAAAGTCTGGAGATATTCGACTGCAGATTGAGAAGCGGAAAGAAAAGAGCGATGACAAAAATCACCTGACAGATGAGAGGAAAAGACACCAGAAGAGTGCCGCTCTTTTCGAGACCAAGCTTGTTCATGAGGTTCATAATTCGTCAGCCTCGAGCGAACCTGACAGTCTGGGCAATCGCATAAAGAAAATGCTGCCGCCGTCACCGGCGCCTGTAACACCGGCAGAACCGTTGTGCGCCTCAGCAATCGCTTTGACAATGGTCAAGCCTAATCCGCTGCTCTTGCCCTTAATATTGGATTTGACTGCGGTTTGTCTAAACTTATCGAATATGAATGGCCGGTCGGCTTCCGGAATTCCAGGCCCGTTGTCGATCACGCGAATGTCGGCAAATTCTTTTGAAGCAACGACTTCGATTTTCACGGTTGAGTTTTTCGGTGAGAATTTGATCGCGTTTGAGACTAAATTTGTCAGCGCCTGAGTCAATCGCATCTGGTCGCCCCAGAGAATGCACTCTGCATCGGCGATTTCCAGTTTGATACCGGCCGACTCAGCCAGGCTGGCAAGTGATTCGGCAGCACCTCTGCAAACACCAAGTGCGCTTACTGATGACGAGTTCAGCGACATTTTGCCGGCTTCCAACTTGTCTAAGTCGAGCAATTCGTTGACTAGAACCGTTAGTGTCGAAAGACTCACTTCCGAGCGAGACAAGACTGCCAGCGCCTTTTCGGGTATGACGCCACGCTTTCCTTCGGTAAGTATGTTTAAGGAAATCCCGACGGAAGTTATTGGAGCTCTCAAATCGTGACTGACGATCGATAGAAATTTTGCTTTCAACCTTTCGACTGCGCGTATTTCAGTGACATCGTGAACAGTGCAGAAAAATGATTTTTCGATTTCAGACCAGCGGGCGCTCCAGTGAAAGTCTGCAATAGCACCGCTTGGAAGGGCAATACGCGTTTCAAATTCACCTTTGCCTTCTTGAATGATTCTAGCCAGAGCGTCCAATGTTGCACCCTGGCTGTCTTCGTAAACCAGATTGGAAATCGGCGCCCCAAGCAAATCCTCAGGGGTTTTTCCCCAGAGTTTTTCTGCAGCGGCGCTCACTCCGACGAATCTATATTTCGAATCAAGGGAGCAAATTACGTCGGCAGCATTATCTAGAATCGCTTGTTCTCTCAAGCGCGTTTGCCTCAAAGACTCAGCGGTTTCATAAAACGTCCTATCCAATTGGGCGATTTCGTCCGTGCCTTCTTGCGGCAATGAAAGCGGTTTTCCCTGGAAGAATTTTTGTGCCTGATCAGAGATTTTGCGCAGCCTGCTAATGATGTCTCTGGCAAAAATGCGTGACAAGAGAACCGACAACAAGGCCCCTAATGCCACGCCGACTATCAAAGACCAGGTTAGCTCATTCTTTATGGCGGACATACGCTGGGGGCCGCGTGATTGAAAATCCGCCTCGAGCTTGTCGAGCCGTTTGCTCAGCTTTCGGTTTTCTCGCACCATGGATGCCATTAGAAACGGATCGAGGTGCCGCGCTCGGTTATGAACCTGTATATATGGATCACTGAAAACAGCATGCATCTTGTCGAATATCTGATGCATCAAACTTAGTTGCTGAGCGAATTCCTGGCAAACCTCCCTGACTTCTTGCGACTGCATAGGGCGCCGTGTCAGCTCAGTCTGAGTGTCCTTGATTTGCTGCAATTGCTGGGTGAGGATTGGCAGGAGAGTCTCGGCTGACGCGTGGGGGGTGAATACCTCCATTGCCGTGCGCGTTGTGGCAGCCTGCACTTTATGCAGCAGAAGTAAGGTGTCTCGCTCGCCTTGTACTGTTGCATAAGTCGACTTCGCCTGGAAAAGATTTGCTGACAACACAGCTACGAAAAGCAGTTCAAAGGCAACCGGCAATAAAACCAGCAGTATTCCCTTTTGTGTTACCGATAGTCGGTTGAGCAATTAATAGATATCCGGGGGAAGCAGCGTCGTTGACGAATTCGTTTAAGACCTCATTTTAGTTTAGTGGGAAGTGGTACTACAAAGAACAAACAGACTGGCTGACGCTTTCGCAACTGGCCTCAATAAGGCTTGATTCTTATTGATATTGATTTTCATGCTTTGTTGAGCATTTTTGCAAAAGTTTCTGGTACTGGTGGGCTTTTGGAGTTTTTATTCAAAAACGTTTCTAGTTTTTGAAACTTTAAGTGGACAGGATTTGCAAAATAGTTGAGAATTAGTCTCAACAAATTCGAACCAGATTCCGGCAGCAGTTTTTGTCTGTCGGGGTGGCTATCGCGCATTGTTATGAAGGGACATCGCGCGCACATTTTTGCGCGCGCAAGGAGATCAAAATGGGAAAACTCTTTTACGGGACGCAGACTGGCACCACAGAAGGTGTCGCCGATGCGATCAAAAAGTACCTGCCAAACTTAGTATCGGAGATAAAGTGCATTCAGTTCGCCAAAAGAGAAGAGCTGGAAGCTTGCGACTTTCTCATCCTGGGCGGCTCTACTTGGGGCGACGGAGAGCTCACCGACGACTGGCTCGACTTCTTTCCACAACTGGATTTGATGAGCTTTGAAGGCAAAAAGGTCGCGCTCTTTTCGCTGGGCGATCAGACAGGCTATTCATACAATTTTGTCAGCGCCATGAAATTGCTTTACGACAAAGTCATTGAGCGTGGCGCCGAAGTTGTTGCCTGCCGCGTTTCTAAAGAAGGATTTGAATTCGATCATTCCGAATCGATTGTCGATGGTCACTTTGTCGGACTCGTAGTCGACGAAGTCAACGAACCCGAGCTCACCGATGCTCGTGTAAAAACCTGGGCTGAAGAAGTTCTCAGCGCCGTAGGCAATTCTGCGGTGGCTGTTTAAGCCTGTATAGGGCGAGTTGAATAGGAGGTGCTTCATGAACGCAACGATCACTTTCGCCACTCAAGCTCGCCCAAACAAAGCGGCGCTGCATAAAAAACCCCGGAGTGCGCGCCGCTCATTTTTCTCTGCAATGGATAAATTGCACGAGCAATTGCTCAAATGGCTGATGTCATACCCGATCGCGATTGTTTAAGTCTCAATAGTCTGAGAGTTCTATAAATGAATCAAACCAGTCACCGCCAGTGGTTGTACACCAAGTTTCCCGTTGCACCGGCGATGGGCAAAAACTGCGATCTGACCAGACAGCAAGCGCACAATAATTTGCGAGGACGGCGCGTCTGGTCGAAAACGCCTCTGGTTGACTGGCAAGGCTACGAAAGTGGCGTTCGCTGCGCAGTCGTGGTGCCCAGCGAAATGGGCGGCACGGTCGTATTCCACGGATCCGACGATGTATTTGTTGTGCGCTGGGACAACGGGCGCGTGGCTATGCATGTTAAGGATGATCTGCTCAGAGCCGCTGTCCTGATTGGCGCTCATGAAAGCCTGAAAAGCTATCTCGACGGCATGAGGCAGCACACATGCACGCCATAGCCACCACACGCTCTGCCGAAATCGGTTTTCTCACCTGGCTGGAAGAGTTTCCACCGCACTCGAAACAGCGGCTGCACGCTATCAATACAAGCACGACCTCGAGTCGGCATATAATCCTTGCCCTGGCTTATGGTCTTACTGATTTGCGAATTGCCAGGCTGAATGGACTGATTACAGGACTGATGCTCAGACGCATGCAAGCGGAAAGGCGCGGCGACAGCAAACGCATCGAGCGGATCGAGAAAGTGCTGCATTCGTTGCACACCGCCATTGATAAAGTGACCGGATACGAAGCATCTAAAATCCACGGCGATGGGCAAATCTGCCGCGCCCGCACGAAGAAAGAAAACACCCGCGTGCCGGCTTAATGTTTTTCTCTCCTAAATACTGTTTTTTTTACTGCCGTTAGCGGGCACCATATACTCGGTGCTGGAGTTCTGTTTTTTCCTCTGTCAAACGGATGGACTCCATGAATAAAAACAATTTGCCACTGCTGGCTGCTATTTCTTTGCTGATTGGCATGGCTCCTCAGGCTTTTGCTCAATCCATGGGCAGAACTTTTGAAGTACGCCCGCAAGCGGATATGAGCTGGCATCCGGTCAGCCAGTATGTTTCCAAAGTCTGCGATTCGGTGAGGGCGGGTTGGAAGCCTGAAGATGGCGAAGACAGTGAATCGGCAATCGTCAGTTTTGTTGTGAACAAAGACGGTTCGAAAAGCGCAATTGTTTTAAAACACAGTACGGGCGTTAAAAAGCTCGATCAAGCAGCGCTTGATGCCGTGAGCCACTCAGCTAATTGCGGCGCTGTTCCGGAGCAACGGCAACTTCCCCTGAATATGGAATTGACATTCAGAACATGCATGCCTGAAGTTTATTATTCGCCCTCGATTGATCGCGATGTCAGCGCAGTGCTCTATGTGCCCAACGATGAGAAGAAAATTGATGATCCGGCAAATTATCCCGTCAAGATAATCGATCTGCTTTCGCAGAAGTGGAATTTCAAAGCACCGCCAACACAACCGGGAGACGATTTTATCGTCCGCTGCAAGCTGGCTAAGGACGGTACGATCGTGGCACGCAAAATTCTGCGCAGTTGCAGTTCGCCAGGATTGGATGCTGCGGCAATGAAATTATTGGATGAGATAAAAGCACTTCCGCCGCTGGCTGCAGAACTGCCGCAAAGCAGATTTATTTATCTCGGTTTTGAGCCGGTCGATGATCCGGTTGACAAACAAATTCTTGCCTACAAGTCCGAAACAGCGTTGCAGATGAGATTTAACTCGCTTGTCGAACGCGCAGTTTATGCGCATTGGCGGCCTGTCAATGCAGAAAAACTAACCGGGATTGCTCATCTCTATCTCACTCTCAATTCCGATGGTAATTTGAAAAAAATCCAGTGGTTCAAGAAGAGCCATAACAGTGCCGACAATAGAGCTGCTCTGCGAGCGGTTAAAGAAGCATTGCCAATCAAGCCGCCTTGTGGCAGCGAAAAAAAAGTCGGTGTCTATTTTGACGCATCCGTAGATCCTTCTACTTTGCCGATATTTGAGAGAAATGTCTGCACCGGCGGTGAGTATATTTCGATTGAAAGCGATCAAGAAGAGACCGAAAAAAATATCGAAAGAAGAAAGAGCGAAAGAATTGCTCAAGATGCCAAGCAAAAGTGAGCGGTGCATATTACCTACACTCGCTATTAGCGCCTGCGAGCCGAGACTCTTTGTCTTTCCATCAATTCTTCAGCGGCCTGCGCACCTCTGCGTGTCCGAATCTCCAACGCAGCGACAGCCCAGCCTGCCTCTGCTTGCTGGATTTCTCCAATTACAGAGTCGGAGATGGGAACGACGCGTCCCCTTAGATCTCTTACATATCGCGAATTTCCGTTTTCATCAGCCGCGTATCGGGGACTGCGGTCAATCGAGTCCTGGTCGAGATTTCTGACCACCCGGTAAACATCAGGCGAATTTTCGGCAAGATATTGCCTGTCGCGATGCGTATCATCCGTCCCTGGTCTGTTTGTTCGGACTGCCATTCTAAACATGGCTCCGCCTTCCGCAAGACCCTCATCAGGACTGGTGTTGTAACGTGTGGCTGGCCGGATTGCAGCACGCTCTAGCATTTGATCCGAGTTCAGTCGCCTGGGACCGATAGGCTGAATTCCACCCGACCATCTCCACCTGTCACTTGTCTCATGGTAGCGCCACAAACCCCCTTCCCTGTCCCTCAAAAGACTCTCGCCGTGCCGCTCGCTGTAGACCCAGCCGGCCCGCCGTGCGCTATCGTGCACCACTGGACTGTCCCCTTTTCGTCCCCATGCATTGTTGGAATGTCCGAATCTTTGACCTTGCTCGTGGTGCATAAGTTCGTGCAAGAGCAGTCCTTCCAGCCCTTGCCATTCATTCGTGCTTTGCCGCGCACTAGGCATTATCACCATATGTCCTTCTGTTGTCCGAACATGTCCGGCAGCGCACCCTGAGCAACGATGTTGGCCAGCTGCAGCCTCTCGAACGTAATGCCCGTAGTGAGCTTGCGCATCGCCCGGACGCATTTCATCCGGGCGGACAAACCAGATGCGCATGCCTCTATATGTTTCGTGGTCAGTGCGTTCTAAAACGGACTGCAAAGTGCTCAGCTCTTCTTCGGTGGGCATGCCGGCGATATTGCGGCGGCGATAATCCGTCCTTGGATCGCCTGGGCGCATTATTTCAACGCCGTATGTCCTCTCGATGCTTGATCTCAATGCTTCCGCACGTGCCATTTGCTCTGTTCGGTGCGGCCGGTCCGAAATCTGCCGGCCGTTTTCAGTTCCACTGAATGTAAATTGTCCGAAGTCGGTGAGGGCGACGTTGCCATGGCGAACATCGCCTGTTCTTTCGTTTCTCCATGCATTGCCGCTTCTTGTCCACTCACCGGCAAGTGTCGTAAAGCTGACTGTTTCGCCACGTTCATTGCGCGTTAGTGAAAAGTTCTCTCCGTTCTGTGCTCGCATTGAAACAGTGGTGCGACCATCGCGAGTCATGGTAGTAGAAACGCCAAAGTCTCTGTTTTCGAATGTGTAATTGCCCTGTTCATCGATGCGCGCGGTGCCACGGCGAATTCGATAATTCGGCTCACCAGTGGTCCATGTTTCGCCTCCATCGCGACTTGTCCAAAAGCCTAAATGGTCGCGAATTATCTGGTGGCCTTCACTGTCGAAATCAAATCTGACCGTAGTTCTTGCCAGTGAGCCCGGGGCGCGCACTTCAGTCGATTGCCCGGGCAGTCTTTCACTGCTTCTTGTTCGTCCAATTTCCGCTGCAGGAATTGTTTGAACTCGTCCCTCATTTGCAGGTGTAATCGACAAAATCTGATCGGCTGAGGGAAAGCCATCAGGAAGGCGAGGAGTAAATTGAGCACGAATGGCAGATGCGTTTTCCAGATACGTGCGCGCTTCTTCGAACATGTTTCCAGAAGCATCTGTTTGTCCGGCTGTCCATGCCGATTCCCGAGTACGATCGCGCGCAGGGAGCGCTTCGCGAATGTCGCTCATCGTTTTGTCCTCAGAATATAGAATCTGGCGCGAACACTCTTTGAGGGTTGGCGACCTATTGTTTTTCAGGGGGCGGTGTTGAAACTTACATCAACCCGCACTAAGACGATAGAAAACATACCTGACATGAGGGCAACAAGCGTGAATGTCTATTGAAGAACAGTACCGATCGCCTGCTCCAAATCGGTGAATGCTTGCTGGTATGCGTTCACGGCATCGAGATATTGGTTTCTGATTTGAATATTCGCTTGCTGCGTCAGCAAAGTCGATGTGATGTCGGATTGACCGACTTCATAACTGCGTCTTGAGAGTCTCGCCACTTCATTCGAATCGTTCAGCAGCCGTTCTTGGTAGGTCAAAATGCGCTGTCTTGCTGCCAATACCTTTTGGTATGCGGCAGAAACTTCTTGCTGAATGACGTTGTTTTGCGAAATTACTTGCGAGTTCAGCGCTTTTATAGTCGCTCTGTATTTACTGATGTCGCCCTGATTCAAATCGAATATGGGCAATGGTTGAAATACTTGAATGAAATATCCGTGGAAAACGTTCTTGGGCAGCGGCTTTGTCGGATCGAGCTGAGCCGGATCAAGCGGCGGTCCGTTAACCACTGAACTGCCGACGCCCAGGGTCGGGTTGGGCAAGACTTCACCATATGCAACTCTCAGTTGTGCTTTGGCTGCGGCAATCGCCTGATCTAAAACCTTCAGTTCAAGCCGGTTTTGCTTGGCTGCGGCCATCAAAACATCCAGTTTCGGCATCTCTCTTTTGAAATCCGGCAAGAGATCGATGATCTCGGCGCGCAATTGAAAAGGCGAGAGGCGAGGCACTTGCACCGGCGTTTCATAGTTTCGACCAAGCAGAATGGAAAGTGCCTGGCGCGCTTGAGTAACTCTTCTGGCACCAACATCGCGCTCGATTGCGTTTTGTCCATTCAATAATCTGGCTTTGAGAACGTCCAATTCGGGAACGTCTCCTGCCTGAAAGCGCTTGGCTGCTACTTCATACAAGCGAGCACTCAGCTCATACAAATCAGTGAGAGTTTCGTACGTTTCCTGCGCTACGACAAGTTCCGTGTATGCTTTGCGAATATCGCCGCGCAGCTGCCAGAGAGCGTTTCTAATTTCAAAGTCGGTCTGCTTGATTTGTTTTTTTGCTGCAAGGATGCGGAAAACCAGCTTCCACGGCGGCTCGATTGGGATGGTGGCACCATAGCGGTATGTGAATTCAGCTTTGTATCCGCTATCCATAAAGATGGTCGGGTTGGGCAACTCGGTGGCTCGATAAAGCTCGGACTTGGTGATGCCCAGGTTGAATCGAACTGCAGCAGCGCGCGGGCTGTTGATCAGAGTTTCATTCATAGCCTGACCGATGGTCATGGAATCGCCCATTGGTCCGCGCAAATTGAGAGCCTCTTGGCCTGTCACCGAAGGTGGTGTGTGCGCGCCCTGCTCGGGCAAATTGGACGGATTGCTGTCGCCTCGGCTGGCCGGGGCAATCGGAGAAGTTACTGGAGTGCCTGTAGTCGGTATCGTCTCTACCGGCTTGGGAAAATATCGCGCCTTAGGATCAACGGCGCTGCCCGGTCCGCCCGGCGTTTCAACGCCCTCAGACGGAACTGCAGTTCCGCCTTCAGGAATGCCGATTGGCAAATCAAGTGATGGCTGGGTGGGCACTTCCACCGGTTTTACCGTGCCTGGATTTGCAGACGGAAGAATAATTGGCGGTGCGTCAGTGTATGGCGCGACCGGTTTGCGCCCGGCGGCGGCAATATGAAATCGCAGCCTTTGGCGCAGGCTCAAAGGATGTTTGTGATTGGGGCTGAACTGCTTAGATGTCTGAGCGTTGGCGGCAATTGCTGCTTGCCCGGTGGAAGCAGAATAGATGCTCAGGAGTAAGAATCCGACAAAGCGTTGTCTGGTAAAGGCTCTCATTATCAAGGTTAGTATAGCCCAGTGGAGTTGAAAGACAGGGGAAAGAGCCGGCCCGAAGCCGCCACTGCTGCGCATTTCGTCATCAAAATCGGCTTATGTCCCTGAAAATCCTCAAAGCTTCGCTGTTTACAGTGGTGCCGTGCCTGAAGATCGCCAATAGCGGGCTCTTTGCCGCCAGCCAGCGGGAAATGCGCTCGCGCCAGTGCTCTTATAATTTGCTAACATTGGGCCGGTCGGCGCTCCGCTCGACCATTGAACAATGAGTGCGAATATTCAATAGATGTCTCAAAACGGTTGTATTCCGTATATACAACGAAAGGCAACCACGA
>PNKB01000011.1 GCA_013997645.1 Cyanobacteria bacterium PR.3.49 | reverse complement strand
TTCTCCGTCCTACTACATTCTATAGTCCCACAGGGCTACATAGAACAAAGCGGCATAGAACAAGGCTAAATAGATCAGGGCTACAAGATCAAAGCTACATAGATCAGACGTACAGGCAGGGCTCTCAGAAGTTTCCACAAACAGCGATTGCCACATGTTCCAAACAAGCAAACAAAACTACATGCTCACCTTTTTGTCCGGCTCACACCAGATGGTTACACTGATGGCGCCAGGGTTTTTACCGATGACGACAAACTGATTCTCGGTCATCAATATCACATCCGCTACGGAAGGATCGCTTACCGCCACTCTGGTAATTTTCTGTTTGGTTTTGAAAACCTTTGAGTGCTGGGCAAGAACATCCACAGCCAGAGTCGTTTTCAACTCTTTGATCTCGACTTCAGCCGCAGGCGCGGCAGGGATTTTCTTCGCCTCTTTTGGCTTGGCGTCATCTGCCAGAGACGGTTGAGGCGATCCAGAAAAAACGCCAAACAACACCGCCGGCAAAACTCCTGCGATCCAAAATCTATAAACCTTGCGAAGCTTCATTTGCGATCCTAAGTAACTGCCGAGCATCAAGCCCACATGCCTTCAGCCTAGCACGCGCAAATAGCGGTAGCCCTACTTATAGAATGATCTCGGCAAGACGCCTTATGCCTTCGCGGATCTCTGCCGTTTCCAAATCTGCAAATCCAAGCACGAATTCAGATTGCGGCGCCAGACCAGCATAATACGGAGCGATCGGTGTGATTCCCACTCCTGCCTGCAATGCCCTGTCGACAATTTCCGCATCGCTGAGTGTCGTTTCGAAGCGGACATATAAATGTAAGCCGGCATGCTCGCCGCGGATTTGCACCTTGTCCCCGAAATACCAGGAAAGACTGGCCAGCAGCACATCGCGCCGCGCCTCATAAATGCCCTGCATTCTTCTTATGTGCTTGCGCAGCAATCCGCGCTGAATAAAATCAGCCAGCGCGCATTGAATCGGAAGCGGCACAGCATCACTGCCATACTGGCGTACTTTGGCATAAACACCGGTCAGGTCGCGCGGCAAAACCATGTAAGCGACAGAAAGAGAAGGAAACATCACCTTGGCAAAATTGCCGATGTAAATGACCGAATCCAGCTTGTCCAGCGCCTTAAGCGCGGGCATTGGATTAGCGCCATAGGTAAACTCGCTGTCGTGTTCGTCCTCGACGATAAAGGCGCCACTGGTACCGGCCCAGGTCAAAAGATTCAACCGGCGCGCTAAAGAAAGCCGGCTGCCGGTGGGAAACTGATGGGTGGGCGTCAAATACACGAGCCGCACGCGCAAGGACGGCGCCCGCAGGAGATTGTCGACCGTAAGTCCTTCCGCATCTACTCTGAGAGAAACCGTAGAGGCTCCCTCGCTTTCGAAACCTTTACGAACAGGCGGATAGCAAGGTTCTTCAACGACAGCCAGATCACCTCTTTCCAAATGAATGCGAGAGATCAAATTCAGCGCCTGCGGCAATCCGGTCACGATCAAAATTTGCTGCGGATCTGCTTTAATTCCTTTCGACTTTTCCAGATATTTAGAAATCGCATCACGCAAAGGCCTGTGCCCAAGCGGGTCTTCCTGATAGTCGAGCAGCATCTCTTGCTCTGCGGAAAGAGAAAACCGCGACATCAGCTGTTTGAATTCACGCAGCGGCGTGGCATCGCGAGCAATGCGCCAGCAATAAAAAGGAATTTCCGGCTCGACTGTGCGTTCATACAGAAGCGCTTCTTTGTGGACTCTATTGGCATAATCGGACAGAGAATTAAGGCGCAACTCGTGCGTATCGGGCAGCGGCGCCTCCGGCATTGCCGACGGAATATTTTCGCTCACGCGCGTTGCCGAACCGGCTGACGCCACAAGATAACCTTCTGATTTCAATTGCTCGAACGCTTCGATAATGGTCGAACGCCCGACTTTCAAGGCATCACAGAGCGCTCTGGACGACGGCAGCACCGAGCCCGGGCGAAAGTAGCCCTCCAGAATCAGGCGCTTCAACTCATCGCCGACCTGCTGTGGCAGGGCGACGCGCGATTGGCGCGAGATAACGACGGGCAAATTCGGCACATTGTAATTTCTCAGGCCGCCGCCGCCTGGTTTGTTCATTCCAAGTTCGAGCACAGTTTCACCAAACCACTTATATGAATTGCAAAAGGGGAAGCGACCGCAAACGGTCATACATAAGGTTTAGCGTCAAAATGTGACAGAGTTGTTTTCAACAACTGGTTTATAATTTCGCGGCAAAATAAGAAAGCAGCTTTTCCATCTCTGGGCGTGGCTCACGCGTCGCGCTTAATAATGTCTGGCATTCTTGCAAAGTTTTTCGCGCGGCGGCTTTATCCTTCTTTTTCAACGCCACTCTAATGAGATTTGTTCGAGTGCGCAGCGATATTTCAGCTGTTTTTCCGAAAAGCTGATCCCTGATTTCGACGGCTTGCCTGAAGTTTATCAATGCTTCTTCATAGCGATTCATTTTCTCGCTCGCCTCGGCAATCAGCGCATAAGTGGTTGCTACATCAGCATTTCGGTGTCCCAATTTTTTCAATCTGATGCGCAAGAGGTCATTTAAATAAGGCACGGTGTCCGCACATTTGCCGTCCACGCAGGTGACTCGCACCACGTCATTAATCGGGCCTACCAGCCGATAATCATCGCGCCCCCACTGTTTTTGCCTGATTTCAAGAATACGCTTATAACCAGTTTGCGCTTTTGCCCACTGGCGTTTATTCGAATATTCCCTGGACTGTTTCTCCACGGCGTCGATTAGCCCATCCGGATTCGGTGCAGCATGTACCGCAAAGGACAACGGGTTCAAAGCGAGCATCATGGAGATAAACGGATAAAACCCGCCACAGTATGTTTTCACTGGATGTCGCAAACTGATGGAAACCTTTTGCACCCGAATTGCGACCTCAGCGCTGAGCCTTCTTGGTTTTCTCTTTGGCGCCTTCTTTCTGCTGGGCGGCAAGAGCTCTTTCTATGGCTTCAACATACTGGTCTTTTGGCTTGGCGCCTAGGATTTCTTTTATTTTTTTACGACTTCCTGTGAAAACACCGACGGCCGGATACCAGTCTTCAGTGTCGGACAGAAAACGCGAAATTTTCAGAGCTTTGGCAGTCTTCTGCGACTCGCCGAGCACGTTGCGCGAAACATCCAATTCGACGAATTTCACTTTCTCGCCATAGTCTGTTTTTAGCTGGCGGAAGATTGGTCTTACAGCATCGCAAGAAATTCGGCAGGATTTGTCGAAGACAAAAACAACCAATACGCGCTCATCTAAAGACTCTTCATCGGCGGCAAAGGTAATTGTGCCGGCGAGAAGACAAAAGAGCACAAGGACACTCAGCGATAAGAAAGCATACGCTTTTCTAAACATAGTTTTGGCTCCGATCAATAATGATGCGGCAGAGTTGCACATCCAAACCAGAATTCTTTGATTGCACTGGTCATTCTAACAAGATCCGAAAAGACGCTCGGCTTTTTCAAATACGCGTTGACGCCGGACTGGTAACTGCGCTCGACGTCCTCTTCCAGCTCCGAGGAGGTCATGATGATTATGGGAATGTCGCGCAAACCTGGATCGGCTTTGATTTCCGTGAGAGTTTGCCGGCCATCTTTTCCAGGCATGTTGAGATCGAGCAATATCAAGGAAGGGCGTTTGTCGTCGTCCGAGTCGACCTTTTGCAAATAATCAAGCAATTGCTGCCCGCTGAAAACCGCCTCGATCTCACAACTGCAAGATGAGCGCTCGAACGCTTCGCGCAAAAGCTCGACAGCAGAATGATCATCATCTGCTACGACAACTCTGGCTGGCTTTGCGTTTGTCACGAGAGTAAACAACTGAGGTCTCACTTAGTTTCCAGCTTGTCACAATTAGCACTTTCAGTCATTCCCCTAAAAGTGGTATCTTCCTGCGAATGTTTTCCGTTGCCGTTTATAGACAGGTGTTTTAGGTCATCGGGCAATGTAAAGAAAAAAGTTGAACCCTCGCCTTCTTTGGACTCCACCCATATCTTTCCGCCATGCCGCTCGACTATGCGCTTGCAGACCGCCAGCCCGAGACCTGTGCCTGAGTATTCTTCGCGACCGTGCAGGCGTTGAAATATAAGGAAGATGCGGTCTTGAAACTGCATATCAAAGCCGATGCCATTATCGCGCACGTAAAAAGTCCAGCCGTTGGCGGCGCGATTGGCGCCGATATCGAGTTTGGGATTTTTGGAGGCGGTGCGAAACTTGATACCGTTGGCGACCAGGTTTTGCACCAGCTGCGCCATCTGCGTGCCGTCGGCAAAGACCAACGGCAGATTGCGGGCTTCGACTTTGGCGCCGGATTCATTGACGACTACTTTGAGATCGCTCAAAACCTTTGCCACCACGTCGTTCATATCAACTTCCTGCGGAGCCAGCGCTTTGCTGCCCAGTCTTGCATAAGTCAAAAGCCCGGAAATAAGAGCATCCATGCGGTGCGAACTGTCTACAACCGTTTTCCAGAAACGCTCCCCTTTTTCGTCCAGCTTGCCATCGAGCCGTTCTCCCAGAAGCGAGAGATAGTTGGAAATTGTTCTGAGCGGTTCTTTCAGATCGTGCGCCGCCACATAAGCAAACTGTTTCAGCTCGGCATTGGAAACTTCCAGATGCCCGAGCGCCTTGTCGCGCTCGGCTTCCCGCTCGTGAATCGCCTTCACCATGCTATTGAAAGTGCGCGTCAGGGCGCCTACTTCATCGGTGCGCCCGTCGTCTTGCACTTCGATAGCCTTGTTGGACTTCTCCAGCTCACGCGCAGCCAGGGTTAGTTGAGTAAGGGGAACGACCGTCAATCGCGACAAGGCAACAACAAGCGCCAAGGATGTGGTGATGCCGAAAAAGCAGACTGCCCAGAGCACACCAATTGAATGCTTCGCTTGTTCTTTAGCTCGCAAAGTCTGATTGGAAGCGTATTTAGTCGTCAAATCCTTGAGTTCATTGGCGAGCGATTCCATTTCATTGACGTTCTCGCGCACGTCGCGCAATACGGAAGTTTTCGTTGCCACATCTTTGCTTTGCGAGGCAGCCGGAGCAAAAACGTGATTGATTCCTTGCGTGAATTTGGTGAGGCGATTGTCGATAGACACCAGCAATTCGCTCATTTCGCGATCGTCGCGAAACAGATCTTTCAATTGCTCGATAATGTCCTCGTTTTCTTTGGCGACAGTCTCAATTTCGGCGACTGCTTTGTCTTTGCCGGTGGGGTCGTCGAGAAGGATGAACATCTGCACGGCGGTTTTCATTCGGCGCAAATTGACGCTGAGAGTGGCCATTCCTTCAGTAGCCGGAATGTCACGCGATATCGTTCCTTGCTGATAGAGCGACAGCTCCGAAAGAGTCATTGAGGCAGCGATAATGACAGCGATAAAAGCGAGAAAAACCATGCCGAAACTGAGCGAAAGCTTCGTTGAGAGCTTAAGATTGGCGAATAGGTTTTTCAGATCCGACAATGCTTTACCTGAAGGCAATAACGTCCCATGTACGATTTTTGTACACAGAATCGTTTCTGTAATCACTCCCAAGGGTGCCTTGAGGCAAAACTGGGGAGTATTTTTCTATCCGGTAATCAGTCGAACGGTGGACCTCACTTGTGTCCGTTGAAGACCACTCGGGCGCCTAATTCAGACAGGTCGTCATAGTTCATGCCCTGATAGGTCAGCATGTGATCGCGCAATGGATCGAAAGCAAAACCCTTGCGGTAGAAAACGCAGGCGTCTTGATACCGTTTTTGCAAAACATAGATGCGCGCAAGACGAATGTTGAATAGATAAGCTTCTTTCGGATTGGTGTGAAGCAAAAGCTTTAAGATGTCTTCCGCCTCGCCATAGCTTCCTTGATAAAACAGGCTCATCGCCCGCCTGTACTTATTACGCGGCAAAGCTTTATCGGCTTCGGAAAACGATTTGCTCTTCTTCAGCCACTCTTCTGCTTCCTTTTTTTCCAGCGCTGTGGCAGGGACGGTGGAAAGAACATCAGCATCTTTCTTGCTCTGGATTTTCACGGCTCTAATATAAAACTGCAGTGCCTTCTGAAACTCGCCTTGCCGCTCATAGACAGCGCCCTGGCGCTTCAAAATCGCACCGCGCAACAAATCCACTTCAACATTTTTGGGCTCCGGGCGAACAGTGTCGAAGTTTCTTTCCGCGATTTCCAAACAAGTCAGCGCTCGCGTGTAATTCTTCAATTCCATTGCCACCGCAGCCATGTGCATATAGAAATGGTAGCCGGGACGAAAGGCGCCGGAGATGTTCTCGTGCGCCAATTCGAAATTGCGCATTGACTGCTCGAAACGCCCGAGATTTCGATAGCATTCAGCTTTCTCGTACAGCCCGCCGCCGGTCGGCTTTTTCGTGCACTTCTCCAGTTCGGTCAGGCAGTGCTCATATTGCTCTTTCAAGAAATAAAAAACAGAAAGTTCGCAAGGATCTTTTTCGTCGTATGTGATTGTGTAAGAGCCGATTTTTGCTCTCTTCTCAACGCCGGCTTTTTGCTTTTGGGCCGGGTTGTGCGCCACAGCAGGGAAGATAGATGCCAATGCATTTACGGCGACGAGACTGACCGTCACAAATGCAGATTGAAAACATAGGGCGCGCCGAGTGATGGGTGACTCACTTTGTGGTTGGTTCGATTTGTAGGATTCTAAACTGTTCGAGCTGCCAGGTGGCACGTTATTTTGACCAGCATGCCATCACCAATAATTTACTATCATTTATAATAAAACACCTGACAAGAAGAGTAGACGCAAAGAACACCCTTGCTAGGGGTGCCCTCTGCGCTACTCCGGTCCATCAGCAACCGTCCGGTTTTACCCGGTGGCGGGGAAGCCGACTACGCTGTTAGGCGCAGCCGATTTCCTCGTCAGTCCAGAGCGACTGAGGAACGGGCTTGCCGGTCTTCACATCGCGAAGAGCGATGTGGTACACCGGACCCGACGACCAGGGGTTAGCCTGGACGTACTCCTCATAGACCTTCCCGTTGGGCATCGTGTAGCGGTGCAGGTCAGCGACCTTATCCACCCAGACCCCGCGAAGAATGCCAATCACCTGAACACGCGCCACAGGCAGACGAGTCCACCGGGCGAAACGCTTGCGCGTCCCGTCGGCGAAGTGGTTGACGCCGATCTGGCGCACCTTCTGCTTGCGAAGCACGGTCTTCTGAGCCCAATCGTTGAGCCCACGATACTGATCAAAACGAGCCATGGTAGTTCTCCTTTCGGTTGGTTGACGAAGCCTCGGACGCACCATGCGCCGAGGGCGAACTGCCTCCAGGCTCAACTCGGTCAACCAGCGTTGCTGGTGCCGCGATGAGTCCATGGAAGCTCCGTTCATGTAGCCCGCCACCCATTTGGCGAAGCCACGACGAATCGGTGAATGCACGTGAGTCGGCGAGTCGAAACCGGAACCAGGCATGCAGTGCATGGTTTGCGGATAGCGCTCGACGGTTCATGTTTAAGAATCAGAGTGCAGAGCAAATGCTCCGAACATCCGTTTCAAATCGACAGAGAAGCTCGAAGAATCGAGGTTCGTCAGTCTGTGTAATCGACTCGTGCAGTCGTAAGTTCTACTTCGTTTCCACCGTCAGAATCTGGCTACTTCTGTTCGTTTTCAGACCTGGCATCACATCGACAAGGTCAATGAGTGCCTGTAACCACCAATCCTCAAGTCGTCTCGGATAAGCCGCAAATCGCCATGGGGAGAAACGTCAAACATCCGCGAACTGCAATGTGGGGCAGCGCGAAAGTTTGCTCTATGACGTTTCAAACCCACACACGAAGTGCGACGAAGGAAGAATGTGAAATAAGGCGGGAGCCTGTGTTTTCTTCGATTTGTTTCCGAAACAGTGCAGGAGGAATGAGTGATACTTTTACCCTATGCCGATACTCATGAAGAGGCAATACATGAATGTCTAAGATCAGCGTCAAAGACATTTGATACAGTTCATCTCTTATGAATAATAAGCGCCGCTCACGCCAACACGCTTATTGCTGCCTCGCGATGCTCTGCTAGTGTCTAATGTTTCGGCGAGTCGATTGGCTAGTCGCCTCGAACATTAGCAACAACTATTCGAACTTGTAGCCGAAGCCTTTTTGCGTCGTGATGCGCGACTCTTCTTTGCCGTCGACAGCCAGTTTCTTTCGCAAACGCATTACCCGCTGACGCACGGCTTCCTGATCGGTTTCGCTTTTGAAAACGCGGTCCAGCAATTCGGCAGCACCGAACAATCGTCCAGGGTTGCGCACGAACAGTTCAAGCAAGGCAAACTCACCAGGAGTCAGACCGATGTCCTTTCCGTTCACCGTAGCCGCCTTGCTGACCATATCCAGCGCGATTTCCTCGTAGGTGAGGTTTTCACTTTCCATAGCATGTGGACGGCGCAGAAGGGCTTTCACCCGCGCGAGAAGTTCGGCGTATGAAAAGGGCTTGGTCAAATAATCATCAGCGCCGCAGTCAAACGCCTGCACTTTATTGGTCACAGAGGACTTGCCGGTTAAAAACAGGACGGCAGCCTTGCCGCCGGAGTTGCGATATTTGTTGCAGATCTCCACACCCTGCAGCCCTGGTAAATCCCAATCGATTATCGCCAGATCGTAGTGATGTCCGAGCAATTGCTCCAAACCTTCTGTGCCATCGCCCCTGGTATCAATTACATGCCCGTGAAAAGCCAGCCCCTGCTCGATAATGTCAAGCTGCGTGTGGTCGTCTTCAATTACCAGAATGCGCGCCATGAAGCTGTCAACATCTCCCAAAAGTCAAATACATACGGGTCTTTAAGGATTCCAGCGACTTTCCCAAAATCATATTCCACATTGGAGTCAGATTCCCCTAAAATTTAGCAGTTCTGGAGCCGAAAAGTGACAGACCTTGACTGAATCCGTGTCTGGCGTTTACTGAAATCGCCCAATGTTCAAGCTAAAACTCACCCAGCAGATAGTTCTCGCCATCATCCTGCCTTTGCTTTTCGAGGCGGCGTTTCTCGTGACGGCGATCAAGAATCTGGGGGACCTGAGCAATTACATTGAGCAACAAGAAAAGTCCGCCAAACTGATGACACTGATCACACTTGTCTTTCAGGAAACAAACCTGGCGGGCGGCAGTTTGATGCTTTTCAAAATGACCAAGGACAAACGTCATATGCTCGCGGCGCAATCAATCGCAAATGATTTGATGGAGCACACAAAACAGCTCAAAGATGAAGCTGACAAAATGCCGCACAAGTCACAAACCATCGACAGTTTCCTCGACATCATCGATGAAATTCGCGAAACATCTATGAGCATTGCCGGTATAGCCGCAGACAGTTTCGAAGTCAGTGAAAAGAGATTTGCCTCTAAGTTCATGAACATGAACAAGCGCATTGAAATCGCGGGCAAAGACCTTCTCACAGATCAAACAACCAGGCAGGAAACGCTCAAGAAGGCGGAAGCCCAGGCGCGCGAACAGCTGCAACAGACCATTTCCATAATGACAGTTATGAACATTCTTCTGGCTGCAGGGGTTGCCGTCTGGATAACGTTGATCTTTTCGCGCAAATGGAACGTGCTAATTGAAAACACCCTCAATCTCGGCATGGGAAAACCGCTCCTCAAGCCAATTGGCGGGCAGGATGAAATCGGCAAGTTAGACACGGCGTTTCACACGATTGCACAAGAGCTCGAACTGGCGCGAGAGAAAGAACGCGCACTTGTTGACAGAACAGTGCAGGTAATTTGCTCTCTCGATCAATCCGGCAAGATTTCGCAGATAAACCCCGCTGTTCGCAGGCGTTTCGGTTATGAGCCCGAGCAGGTTCTCGGCACCAATCTCGTTTCTCTCATTCATCCTGAAGACCGCGATCTTGTCCACGAAAAACTTTCGACAAAGCGTTTATCGGCAGAGGAAGTCGTTTTCGAATGCCGTCTACGTGATGCCGATGGACACTTCAAGTCGACAGAATGGACGACGAGCTGGTCGGCAAAAGACAAAACATTCTTCTGCGTTGTAGTCGACATCACGGAAAGAGTGGCAGCGGAAAATTTGAAGAAAGACATGTTGGCGATGATCAGCCACGATTTGCGAACACCTATCTCTTCGATCAAACTTGTTCTTGAATGTGCCGGACAGGGCGTTTATGGTTCGCTGTCGGACCGCGGCATCACCACAATGAAAAACGCTCAGCAATCCTCCGACTATTTGATCAACATGATAAACGATCTGCTCGATGTGGAAAACTTCGAAGCCGGAGGACTGGTGCTCGATTTCGAGACGCACCCGGTTTCCTCCATTATTCACATCGCTACCGATATGATCGAACCGAGCGCACAGAAGAAACACATTGCCCTCAATGTAGAAACCGAAAAATTTGATGTTCGCGCTGATGGCGAACGGCTCAACAGAACCCTGGTAAACCTGCTGGGCAACGCCGTCAAATTCGCGCCGGCTAATAGCACCATCACACTATCTGCCAAACCATCACCAGATGGGAAGTGGGCAGAATTCGGCATCCGCGACGAGGGACCGGGCATTCCGCCTGAAAAAATCGACCTCGTGTTCGAGAAATATCGTCAGGTCGGGACCAGATCAGAGGGCGAAAAGAAAGGCTCGGGGCTGGGTTTGGCTATCTGCAAAGCACTGGTTGAGGCACACGGCGGAACAATCGGCGTGAGAAACGTTCAACCAAAAGGCTGCGAATTCTGGTTGCACATCCCAATCAACGGTCCGCAAACTCAGGTCGGAAACTGAGTTAGGCAAAAAACTCAGTTCTGCATAAGTTCAATTTGGCAGCCGGCCGGTCTTATTCAGCGTATCGACAACTTTCAAATCTGCCTCGGCTTTGGCTAACTGTCCAAGTTTCTTATAGGCTTCCGCGCGACTCTCGTACCACATCTGAACATCTTGATCGATGTCGATCAGCTTGTTCAAACTCACTAGAGCGGCGCCGTAATTGCCGGTTTTAAACGCGATCTTCTGATTCAAATCCAGCGCTGGAACATTGTCCGGATGTGCGCGCAAAACAGCCACAACATCCGCCGTCGCCTTGGCAATATCTCCGGAATAGAAATACGCAATCGCGCGTTTCACCTGACACTCCACCAAAAGGGACGACTCGTGCAACACCTCAAACCCGGGCACTTCCAGTGCTTCTTTCTTCCTGTAATTTTCATTCTTGAAAATCTCAATAGCCTTGGTTGCTACTGTCACAGCCTCTTTGTACTGTTTAGTGCGCAAAAGACAATCGACAAGCCTTGCCACACCATTTTCATGATTAGCATCCAGCATTTCGGCGCGCTGAAAGGCTTTGCACGCGTATGCCCAATTCTGTCGATTGTAATAGAGCTTGGCCATTTTATATGTGCACTGACCGAAATCGGGATTGATCGCTACTGCCTTATGGAAGTCGCGCAGCGCGTCGTCGTACTTCGCATCGTCTTGCTCGAACTCGGCGCGTATGTAAAAACTGACGGCAGAGCGCGGATTCAGCTCGTTCCAGCGATCGAAGGCAGTATAGATATCGTCTTTCTTGCCGCGCATGCGAGCGTAAAACACCATCAACATATTCATTTCCTGATTGCCCGGATCAATTGACAGTGCCCGCCTGAGCATGGCAAATCCCTGCTCTTCCCTGCCACTCCTGTGTACGCAAAGCCCACGGACAGTCAAAGCCGGAACATTCTTCGGATCTATGTCCAACACTTTTACCGATTGTCTCCAGGCAGCCGGCCACTGCATATTGCGCGCCAACGCCACGGTGTATGCGGTTTGCAGCGGCAGATCATCTGGAAATTCCTTCAATCCTCGCTGACAAAAATGAACGACGCGCGGCATTGGAGGCTGATTGAGAAACATCCATGAATATGCAAGCGCCTGGTGATGATAGGCCTTTGCAGTCCCCTGGGCGATTTTCTCGCTGCAAATTTTCTGCACGTCGGCAAATTTACCCATGAATACCCAATCGAACAAACGTGACTTCTCATCCGGGTAATTAATTGGCTTGGGATATGCGAAATTGAACGCTTTGGGATCTGCCTGAAAGCTCACTTCCGCATCGACAGGAGGTGGAGCAGCAAGTGCAGGCATCTGCAGACAAGTCAAACTCTGGCTGACAAGAACAGCAGTGCTCAAAAACGCTGCGCGAGCCCTGGAAAACCTGCCGGCAGTCATTGCAAACTTGAGCCTTTGCCTGAACATGAGCTTCAACTTGAGCCTTAACTTGAACCCAAATCTGAACCGTAGCCACTGAATCATCATAACGCGGTTTGGGCACACCACAAATAAAGCTCTCGGCAAACCAAACGGAAAATTCCGGCGCGGGTTAACGCCGGAATCCTTCCTTCCCCTGAGAGTTAATGCCTTTCTTATTCAGCAGCCAGCTTCATCAATGCTTGTTTTACCGAATCGCTTTGAACTTTGTTGATTAGTTTTTGGAAGTTCAATTTGCTGACGAGTTGGTGTCTCACTCGCATGTCCGCGGCTCTTCCGACCTTCTCTTCTTCGTACATTGCTCTGAGCGCGTTGGTCAGTTCACGTTTTTCCTCATGGCTGTGCGGCTTTCCGTCGGACTTGAGAATTCTTTCTGCCGACTGCCAGAATCCTTCACCTTTGCGAACTGAGGCCATTTCCATCAATTTTGCACTGGGCAATACTTCTTTAGCAGCCGGCTTTTCCGCTTGAGGTTCAGTTGGTTTTCCTTCTGGTTTTACTTCCGGTTTCACTTCGGGCTTCGCTTCCGGCTTTGCTTCCGGCTTTGCTTCCGGTTTCGCTTCCGGCTTCGCTTCGGGTGTAACTGCTGGTCTTTGCGATCCGACTTCCATTTTCAGTTGTGGTTGACTGCTGTCCATTAATTGAAGGGGCGGGAGTTTTGCAGCAGCGTTGTTCTTTTCGATTTCCGCGGCGCGGGATGTTTCGTCGAGTGTCAAACCATTGCCCAAAGGAAGTTTTTTGCGAACTGCATCGGACATGTCATTTTTGAAAGGAATGTATGACCAGTTGCTTCTGTTGTCGTTGAGATACTTCAAGGAAGCGATATCTTGCTCTGAGAGACCATATTGCTTGTGGTTCTTGAGCGCTTCGTCGATGCCGTTGAGATTGCCGTTTTCGTCGCTGAATCTGCTGTAAAGACTGATGCCGTTTTCATTTTTCTTGTAAAAGTGCTTCATCGCTTCATTGGCAACCGGCATGGTATCTTGCGCTTCGCGAGCGCCGACAGGAGCGGCGAGCTGTTTCAAATCCGCAGCTTTCATGTCATTTTTGAAAGGAATGAAAGACCAGTTGCTTCGGCTATCTTGAATATGCTGGAGGCTTGCTACATCTGCATCGGAGAGCCCGAGTTTTTGACGATTCTTGATTGCTTCGTCAATGCCGTTTAGGTTGCCCTCTTTATCCGAAAAGCGTTCGTAGAGGCTTTGTCCACCGTTAGACTTCTCGTAAAAGTGACGCATCGCTTTGCTGTCACTGACGCCTTTATTCAAATCTTTGAGGCGGATGTGATCATCGCTCCAGCCAGTCCAGCTCCAAACGTTGTCTTCACTTGCATTGGCAATTGCTTTGTAATTGGGTTTGACGTGATTGTCGACAAAAGCCTTCTGCAGGAAATTACCCTTTGCAGCGTAAGCATCGAGTTCATCAGGCTTGATGCGCTGATCGGAATTGGTGTCGATAGTTCCATAGTTTCTCTTCAAGTCATAGAGCCCGACCGTTTCGAACATCAAAGAGTCGGTAACAGCCTTATCGAATTGAGGTTGGTTAGCGGGCGCAACCTTGGAGCGAATGTCTGTGATCTCGCGCATTGCATTGTCGTACGCACCATGATTGTTGTCTTGTGCAGCCTGGTTCAACTGATCGGATAGGGTTTGCACTCTTTTTTCAACTGGTTGTTGCGAGCCTTGAGCTTCGAGATTAGTACCCATGTTAGTAACTCTCCGAATGGATAGGGGATGCAAGCTTTAGTTGCAGGGCGGGGGGGAAACCGCTTTCGATGACAGCAATGTACGGCGGCGCGGCTGAACAAATCTTGAACAGCCCAAAACACGGCACCTGCCGGGGTTTAACCCAGCGATGCAGGGAAAACCGGAAGTGAAAGTTCAGAAAAACTGCCCGAGATTGGCCGAAGCTCTCACCTAAACTGGAATCTTGAACCAGAAAGTACTGCCGGTGCCGCGGCTGCTTGCGCCGTCACTGTTGCTATTACCGCCCCGGTCGTTAGGTTTCACCCCGATCTCGCCGCCGTGGGCATCGACAATCTGTTTGCAGATTGCCAGCCCCAGCCCCGTGCCTTCTTTAGCCTTTTCGCCCGGTACTTGAACAAAGGGCTTGAAGATCTGCGTTCGATACTCCTCGGAAATACCTGGACCTTCGTCCGTTACCGATACTTCTACTGCCCTATCTATCTCTTTAATAGCGACATAAATCTTGTCGCCTTTGGAAGAAAACTTGATGGCATTGGAAAGGAAGTTGACTATCGTTTGCGTCAGTTTGAATGGATCGCACAGAACCTCTTTTTCTATAACTTCAAGCTCTAATCCAACCCCCTTCTTGTCGGCGATTGTGCGCACGAGTTCCACTGACTCTTCAACCACATGGGCTATGGAAACTCGCTTTGTCTCAATCTGGATGCTGCCGGTCTGCGCACTTTGGGCATCGAGCAAAACATCAATCAGCAAAATGCATTGCCGCGCGCTGCGTTCGGCGCGTTGCAAGTCAATGCGCGACTTCTGCTCGCTGTCTTGGAATTGCGAAGAAGCAACCACATTTTGCAGCGACTCGGAAATCGAAGCGATTGGCGCGCGCAGGCTAGAGCGCACGGCATCGAGAAATCTCTGGCGCATGCCTTCGCGATGCTTCTGCTCCGATATATCTTGAATAACGCAAAACAGTGCTGCCGGTGCGTCACCAGGATTAACCGACCAGTGAGTGTGGGTGGTCGTGCCGTCCTGCCTGGTCAGGATAATTTCCAGTTTGCTCTCTTGCTGTCGGCTCTGAGCCTCACGTAATTGTTCGACCGAGTGATTGTCGATAAACTCGCGCACGGACATACCCAGCAACTGTTCTGGGTTGATGCCGATTATCTTCGCGGCCGCAGGATTTACTTCCAGAAAAAGCAGGTCATTATCGAGTGAGCAAATCAAATTAGGTGCATCTTTGATCATGCGCGAGCCGGCTTCCAGAGAGGCAGTCAGTGACGCCTCAGCCGAATGCATGGCGAAATTAAGGGCGATTATTTCGTCAGGCGCCGAGAATTCCGACACAAGTGGTTTTCGCT
Organism: Cyanobacteria bacterium PR.3.49; assembly: GCA_013997645.1. Classification (GTDB taxonomy): domain Bacteria; phylum Cyanobacteriota; class Vampirovibrionia; order Obscuribacterales; family Obscuribacteraceae; genus QKMZ01. The sequence continues at coordinate 37,303 of PNKB01000011.1, read as the reverse complement.
CTGCCAGCAGCGCTCTGTTAGTATCGACAAACTTCAACGAGCGCACGATGCGCGCCACGTAGATATAACCAAGCCCTAGAGCCAGAGCGAAGTTAAGCAATGCGATCAAAAACAAAATGCGAATGTAATTCTGTCCGCCACTGCCGGCAGCCGTTTTGCTCAGGAGCTCTTCCTCTTCGACCAGAGCCTCAAGAGCCAGGACCATGTTTTTTGAACCTTCGTTCACCACTTCGTAGCACTTATCATTGACCTTTTTCCAGTGGTGTATGCCTTGTGCTTGTTGAAGCGAAACCCATTTCATCGCCTCGATAAGCCCTCTGGCGGCGGACTGGACCGCCATCACATGCTTGGCCTCTTCCGGCCTGCCGCCGGCTTTTTGCCGCATGGTTTCAATTTCTTTCTCGATAATCTCCAGTTGCTTGAAAGTGCTCTCTACCCCGACCATACCTTCTTGTTCGGAGTCTGAATGAGCCTCGAAAATCGCAGTTATGGTATCAAGCAACAGGCTGTAGGACATGCTGATCATGTCACGAGCATGAGCCGTTTTGAGCTGCTCGTCACGGATGTGGGAAACCTGCCCGGACAGAAGGAAAACAACTACAATCTGCAAGATCAGCGGAAAAACAATAACGAATACGCCTTGCTGAACGAGGCTGTTTCTAATGCGCATGGGCAGCCACCGAGGCAAGAGGAATGGAAATCTCTATTTCGAGGCCGCCACGATCGCGAGAATTGAAGCACATTCGGCCGCCATGTCTTTGCACTATGGCGCGAGCAATAGAGAGTGAAATATTGTCGCTGTCGAATATGTTTTCATCGTTTAGACTGCGAAATCTCTCCACCACCAACTGCGCAGAACCAGCATCTTCAGACAGTTGATCCACGAACAATTGAATGAGAGCATTTGAGACACCAGGCTCTCCACTGGCATCTTTTTTGATCTCGAATCGGAAAACGGCTTCGTCAGCGCACAGACTGAGAACGGCTTTAGCTGCAAGCGTTACGGCATCAACAAGTTTGTCTTCGTTAGCCCAAACATCCGCATCCGCCTGCGGGCCTATTAGCTTGATCCCGCGTTCTTTGCACAACGGCAGGATCTCGGTCTTCATGCGCAACCAAACGTTGTAAGCTTTGACGTTTTCGAAATCGATGTCGGCAAGCTCCGACTCTTGCTTTTCCATGCGCAGCAGTTGATGTGTCAAATCCATCACCCGCTGAACGTCTGCGTCAATTGCTGCAAGTTGGGCGTTCAAATCCCGATCGGCAATTCTCTTGCCTTCCACCTGAACGGAAAGCGTGATGGACAGCGAGGCCAGTGGGGTGCGCAAGTCGTGGCTGACGATGGCCAGCAAACGTTCTTTCAACGCTGCCACTGCCTTCTCTTGCGTAATATCGCGCGCCACGCCAGTCAAACCGGATACATCCGGCAGTTTAGAAAAGGTGATTTCGAATGTCTTTGCCTCATGGACTTTCGCATCGGGCGATGGTAGCGCAATTGCTGCCTCGATGCGCTTCTCGACTTGATCCTCGGCGGCAGAAAAAATTGCGTTCACTTTTTCGCCGACAATCTCTCGATACTCAGGGGTGAGAATCGAAAGAAAATTCCGCCCTAAAAGCTCATCAGGCGCGGCTCCCCAATTCTCGAAACTGGCGCTGTTGACGGCCTGCAATTTCAATTTGTCATCAAGTGTGAATACAACATCGACGGCATTTTCGAGAATTGCCAATTGCTGTTTGCGATATTCCTCGAGTGTTTCAGCTACATCCCGCAGCTGGGCATCGATAGCGGCAATTTCATCAGTGCCGGGGCAAGGCACCAATTCCTTTGAACCTTGCGATGACTTGTGAATATTGTCGGCAACCAGCCTAAGCCGCCCGGCTACGTCGCGGGTGAACAACACAACAAAGAGGATAGTGATAAGTGCGTTAATGGCGAGGACGGCAAAGATCGCAATGTTCAAATTCTTTTGAATGGAATTGACGCGCTCGACATCGGACATTTTGAAACTCGCTTCGGCAGCGACAATTCGTTTGGCGATGGATTGAGAATTCAAAATCGTCGCCACCAAAAGAGTGCGTTCAACTAGGCGATTGCGTTTGATCTTCCTTCCATTGCGGACTGTGTTGATATTCTGCTGCGCTTGCATGAGCAGTGTTTCCATCTCACTCTGCATCGACTTTGCGTCTTCGATGATTTCTTTCAGCTCGGGGAAATTGTTTGCGTCAAAGCCGTTCAGATCACCAGTTTCCGAGCGAAATGCCTCATCCAACTTTTTCAATTCTTGTCGCGCATCTTGCTCGGTGAAATTATGGCGATCTTGAATTTTCATCAAAGCCATAACACCTACTCCGGCAGTGGCTTTCAGCGCGACCAGAGCGTTGCGTTGATGTTCGAGCCGCTCCAAATCCTTCTGCGCCGTGTAAAGAAAGCCCGCCAGCACACAGACAAAAAACGCCTGCAAAAGACACGGAATCAAGACGAGCAAGAGCAGCTTTTTGGCTACCGGAATTTTTGATAGAAAAGTTGCATTCATGAATCTTTGAAACGTGCAGACAAGCGCTGCGGCATTATCCGCACTCAGTTAGATAATAGTAGAAACTCAACGCCAAGTGTGTGCTTCCAGCTTGCTATACTCTCCAAAAACAAGATGCAGGCGACTGGTAATCATTGTGCCTAAATTGCTCATAGTTGAAGATGATGCCGAATTGGCCAATCAGGTCGCCGATTGGCTGACCGAGCAGGGCTACCAGGTGGAGAAAACCGCCACAGGCGAAGACGCACTGCAGCTTCTTTCCAACTTCAAATATGACGTCCTTTTGCTGGATTGGTCTTTGCCAGGACTGTCCGGACTGGAAGTATTGAAACGGCACCGCGAATCGGGCGGCATGTCTCTGGCGTTGTTTATCACCGGGAAGGGCGATATTGACAGTAAAGAGAAGGGGCTGAATATCGGCGCTGATGATTATCTTGTCAAACCTTTCGATATGCGCGAACTTTCGGCTCGGCTGAAGACAATTTTGAGACGCCCTCAATTCCTCCTGCCTGACGAATTGCGCATTGGCGAAATCATGCTCAATCCCAGTTTGCACAAATTGCATGTGGGCGACAAAGAAGTGCGTCTGATGCCGAAAGAATCGGCGCTGCTCGAATTTTTGATGCGTCATCCCAATCGTGTTTACTCATCCAAAGACCTTCTTGATGCCGTGTGGCCGTCGGAAAAAGAAGCGACAACAGACACGGTTAGAAGCTGGATGCGCAATCTGCGCAAAAAACTGGGAACGGCTGACCGAGAGGATTTTGTGAAAACCATTCCGGCATCGGGATATGTGATTGAATGCGATCTCGAATCGATGAGCTGATCTAGCGAGTCGATAAACTGATCTATGGTGTCGATGAGCTGATCTATGGTGTCGATGAGCTGATCTGGCGAGTCGACGAGCCGATTTGGCGCTTGGATAGCAATTCAGCTTCTCTTCCTTTGAGCATGTAACTGCCGTTGATGCCGCCCCACGCCGCGCCAAACATGAAAGCGGCCGCTTTTACCTGCGGTCGGCTTGTAAATACTTCTGCACCTATTCTGACAAAATGTGCAAATGCAAGCGAATTGACGCCGTACATAATGAATTTATCGCCGGTGCTAACTCTTTCCGGAACCAGGTTCGGATAAGCGGGTGGATAGACTTGCGTAAATTCTCTCGGCAGTTTTTCAGGCTCTGCGAATGTTTCAATTCGCACCTGACTCAAAATATCGAGCTTTTCATCCGCGTGGTTTATTTCTGTGCGATTCGTTTCTTTGCGATCACCTTCTGTGCGAAAGTTTGCAGCGCGAAAATCTTCCGGATTTGAATTTGCCACTGTTGTTCTCGACCTCACATCCTCAGCCAACCGCCGCATCGGCGTTTGTTTGAGAATAAAACCGCCCCAGTGCAATTGGCGTGCAAGTCTGGTTGCGGTGGCGTTTTTCCATTTCCAGAACTCGAACGTCTCTCAAATTTGATCGCTAGGCGTTCAGAATTTTTTGAATTTTTCTGAACGCCCATGAGGCTGCAAAGCCGCACCAGCATGCATCGCAATACTTTCGAGCCTAGTCGCAAAGAAAATGCCAACGCTAAACAGCCATTCTGTGGAGTTTTTCAACCTTCATCGATTCAGAGAAATTTGAAAAAATCTGAACGCTTGATAGAACAGGAAATCGAGAATGTGTGATTGAAATTCATACAAGCCGAGCGATTGACTCATGGCTTGACGCGGGGAAAAAGAGGTATGCTACATTCGATAGTATACAAAGGGTTTAAACGAAGAAGCTGGAAGAATGCAGCAAGCTCAGGGATTGTTTCCCGAAAGCTTGTGCATTCCCCAGCTATCTCCGGCAAGTGAAAGCCTTACGGTAGTCACTTGCAATTCAGATCACGCGATCTTCTTCGAAGCGGAAGCCTTGCGGGGCGCCCTCTTCGTCTGGTGCGGACGACCGACGTAAGCCGGAATCAGCTCGAAGAGCTTCTTCCTGAGCGCGTCGATATCGCCCTTCTCAGTGCCGGAGCAGAATTGCTCTGCCCGCACAAGAGCCGCAGCCGCACCGCCTTGCCGCGTTTCGCTCGACCATTCCGGCGCTTCATAGGCAACCACCGTCCACCCGGAGCCAAGCGCGTGCCTGAAAAGGTACAGCGCGCGTTCCATGTGAAAAGGTGATGTCACCACATAAAGCGTGCCGCCCTTCTTGCCCTTGAGAAAACGATCCACCGTGAAGATGGCGTTGCCCAGAGTGTCGAAGGACTGGTCTTCCAGAAGGAGGCGGCTGGCCGCAATGCCTTCCGAAGCGATGATTTCGGCCATGACCTTTGCTTCGGTCTTGCCATGCGTGCCTTTGTCGTCGGGCGGACGTGAGCCCGAGCAGATGACTTTCATCTGCCCCTTTTTTGCAATCAATCGAGCCGCGGCACGAGCGCGCATTTCCGTGACCGGAGTAGCGCTGCCATCAGGCTTCAAGCCGCTGCCGAGAACGACGGCGACCTTGTAGCTGTATTTTTGGGTCGACATATTTTTTCCAACGTTTCCAATTTGGCAAGCGAGAGCCCCCGGGTGGCATGAATCCCACGCGTTGAGCGGGTTTTCACACGTCCGGGGGCCTTCGCCGCACTTTGATTTCTGGAAAGAAAACGAACTGCTTACTGTCCGTCCGGCGAGGGAAGGACAGTGTCGCCCGGGTTCGCGCCGGGCTGAACGACTGCCGGAGCAGCCTTGCGAGTGGTGACGTCGGTGACCAGCCAGTTGAGGATGTTCACGCCGTTGGGCGCTCCCCATCCAGTCGGGTGATCCCAGCCGGTGCCGGCGGAATAGCCCGGACCACGCCCGTCTCCGTTGTCACCCTGGGTGACGTCGTAGAAGAGCTTGCTGTAATCGGCCGAGTTGCCCATGCGGTAGATGCGCGCATTGCCGGAGCCGATGCGCTTGCCCGCCGCTTCCGTCGACATGATCCAGAGCGCCGCCCAGTTGGGAGCGGAGATGCTGGTGCCGCCCGAGGCAATCCACTTGCCTTCGAAGAGGATGGAATACGGGGTGTACGGGTCGGCAGCCATCGAGACGTCTGAGGTGACGCGCTCGTCGCCGGCCGGGATGCCCGCGCCGACCTGCCAGGTCTTGCGCTTGTACTCGCTCGACTTGCCGCCGCCGGTGCCGGTCCACGCCTTCTCAGACGTGCGGCGACCATTACGGTGGAAGAGTTCCGTGCCACCAACCGCGGTGACGTAAGGGTCCGAAGACGGGTAGTCGACGGCGAGCTGAACCTGCTTCATGCCGCGGCAGTCATAGGCACCATCGTCGCCGGCAGCGGCGAAGATGACGATGCCCTGAGAGGCAGCCTGAAGGAAGATATTGTGTTCGGTCTTCATCTGGCGCGAGCCGGTCCAGACTTCGCAAAGTCCCCAGCTCACCGAGACGACGTCGGCTTCGTTGTCGACGACGATCTGGTTGAAAACCTTGGTGAACTTGGTAAAGGCAGGGTCCTTGGCGATGTACATCAGGATGTCGGCGCCGGGCGCAGCAGCACCGAGCTGCTGGAGGTCGAGCGTCGTTTCGGTGTCGGCCTGAGTGGCCTGACCCTTGATGTAGATGTTGCGGATGGTGCCGGTGCGGGTGATGCCGTACTGCTTCCAGTAATCGTCCACGTCCGACTGGTTGTAGGTGTAAGCAGTGGCGATGGCGACCTTGCGTCCGGCGCCGGAATACTTCTTGGCGGCGTTGCGGTTGCTGTCGTTCGGGAAGTTGTAGACATTGGCCACGTCCTGCGGTCCGATGCCGTAAGGGGTGGCGCGCGACTGCAGCATGTTCAGATGGCTGACAGGCTGCGACGGAGCCAGACGCATGTGGCTCTCGAACTGCGCTCCGGTGTTGAGACCAATCACCGACTGGATGACCGATTTCAGGTGAGCCGGGATGCGCGGGTCGCTGTTGTTGCTGGTGAACTCGGTGGTACCGCCGGTGGCGCCAGCGCGCTGGAGCCGGTAGCGGTTGAGTTTCACCTGGAAGGCCTTCTCGAATTGCTCGGTCGTGCCTTCGATTTCGATGAGGGTGCGGTTGTCGCTGACATCGACGACGGTCAAGCCGGCGCCGGTAGCCCACGTGGTCACCGCGTCGACATCCGCCTGGTCAGGCGAATAGGTAGCCTTGAACTCGTCGGTGGTCAGGTATTTCTGATAGTTCGGCGAGTTGGGATCGTCCTGCTCGTCGATCAGTTTCTCGAGGTCCGCTTCGTTTTTCAGCGCCAGGCCGATGACGACGGTTTGCACGTCGCCCGGATTGGCGTGGCTGACCAGCTCGGCTTCGTTGACGACCGAGGGCGTGTGGCCCTGGAGTGCAACGGTGCGGCTGAACGGGTTGAGATGATCGGGAGCAAAGAAAAAGCAGACTAGTGCTGCGAGTCCGGCGATGGTGATCGTCAGACCCCATTTCTTGCGTACGGTCATGGTGTTCTCCATAGAGACAGGCGCGCCTAGGGCTCAAAAGCACGGGACGCCGACTGGGCGTTCCGCTGGCGCGCGAAAATTTCCGATAAATTTCATCGGAATTGCGAATAAGGGGCAGGGGAGCCAGGATTGACTCCCCTGCTTGGATGCGAGCGTTACTGGAAGTCGCCCGGGCGGAAGGACAGCGGGTCGTCGTTGCTCTGATCGGCGATCAGTTCGGGAGCCACAGTCTCACGCAGTTTTTCCTGCGCCGTGTGGCTGACCGTAGCAGTGACTGCACCCGTGGCGTCGTGGGTCTTCTCTGTTTCCAGAGTGCCGTCCCAGCGATAGGTGCGCGTCGTCTTCTTGACGCCGTTCTCGTAGTCGACAGCTTCGCTGACGCTTGAGCCGCTGTAGTTGAACGTCAACTTGCGCTTCAACGTCTTGCCGTCGGCTTCGAACTCCTCCACCGTCTTCAGCGTGATGCTGCGGTAGTAGCTGCTCTGGTAGCCGCTCCAGGACTGCTTGTAGGCAATCGTGGAATCGGCGCGCAGGGCGGTGATGGTGTAATCGACAGTGTTGCTGTAACCACCGCTGGTGGTCTTGCTCACCCGAATCTTCTCCACCGCGCCTGCCGCATTGTAGAACTTCACTTCCGTCTCGGAAGCGTTCAGACGCTTGGCAGTTGCCCAGAGCGTGGTGCCATCCTGACGATAGAAAGTGCCGTCCACAAGCGTGCCGTCCGCCTGATAGTGCGTGACGGAATGCAGACGCTTGCCGTCCACGCGATAGCGCGTGGTTTCGGTCGTGCCGTCGGCAAGCAGCTTGCGCGTCAGCTCCAGCGTGCCGGTGCCGCGGTTGAGCTTTTCGCTCGTCACCGTGACGCCGTCAGTGGCGTATTCGATCGTGCTTTTCAGCACGCCCGTGTAGGGGTAGAACTCCTGCTTGGTTACGACCGAGCCGTCCGGGCGGAAAGTGAAGGTTTCCAGCCGTCCGTCCCGGTAGTCGATGGTCATCTCAACGAGGGTACCATCGGGAGTTTTCTTAAAGATTCGCTGATTCTCGCCCGATTCAGGCGGCATCAGCTTGACCGTACGGATCAAAGCTGGTGCAGCCGGTTGAGCCGGTGCCGTGGTGTTGGGCGGGTTTTGGGTCGTGGTCTCCGATTCGTCCTTGCACCCGGAAAGGGTGAAGGCGAGCCCGGCCACCAGAATTACCCCGAGAAAAGAGCGCAGATTCAAACGGCTCGAGTTTTTCGAAGTCATGTTTGATGCTCCATTGGGATGCCGGCGCGCATGCGGTTCTCCACCGTGCCGCCGGCTTCATGTAGGTGTGACGCGCGCCGAGATGGACGCGCGCAGAATTTGCATGAAGCGTGAATATTCGTTTTCTCTCAGACTGCAATGCCGCAAACAAGCCGGTTCTAGCTTGATTTGCGAGCACCGCAGCCGCGTTTTCTCACCCCAGCATTGACGCAGATAGTGCGCTGCAAGAGATGCTGAGCTGTCATGTGAAACCGGTTATGATGCTGGTTTCGAGATTTGACGAGCATCACTGCCCGTCTTCGAGATTAGAGACGGGGGCAGGCGCCGCCGTTCATCTTCTCCAGCTCGGCAATCCGCTCGGAAACCGGCGGGTGCGTGAGCTGCAGATACTTCCAGAACGCCTTGATGCGGCCCCAGATGCCCACAGGCTTCGGGTCCGGCGTCAGCGCGTCGAAGAGCGGGTCGATGGTCATCATCGGGCGGAACACCCGGAAGATTTCCGCATCGCGACCCCTGGGCCGGTTCTTCTCGACGTACGCAACCAGCTTTTGGAGCGCCATCGAGAGATCGCACGGCTTGAGGGTCATGAGCGACCCGGTAGCGTCGGCGCCGGATTCACGCGAGCGCACGACGAAAAGCTGGATAACGCGCGTCACCTGGCCGGTCAGCCAGAAAACGGCGTACATGAGCACCCACTCGAGGATGCCCGTGATGAAGCCCTTCTTGCGCCCGGTCTGAAAACCGAAGTCGCGCTTGAAGATGCGGATGCCGCCGATGAGGGCGCGCACCGCCTGATCGGAGATCAGGAAGAAGAGCGAAGAAAGAACCGAGATGAGCGAGTTGATGCCCACGTCGTAGTTCTTCACGTGCCCGAGCTCGTGGGCGAAGACCGCTTCGATTTCGTCGTCGGTCATGCCGCACTGGAAGAGCCCCTTCGTTGCAGCCACGACCGCCTTGCGGTGAATCGGGCCGGTGGCGAAGGCGTTGGGCAGCGGGTTGTCGGCGATGTATACCTTGGGCTTGAACTTCAAGCCGCTCTTGGGGAACACCTTGTCGACGATAGCGATCAGGCGCTGATCTTCCGGCTTGGACGGATCAACGGGAACCGCTTTCTGGAGCTTCAGAGCGATGTCCGCACTGAACCACCACATCACGACCGGAAGCAAGCACCAGAGGATGCCGAAGCCGACCGTGTATTGGAAATTGACAGCCACCAGAGCGGCGAGTACGAGACCGCCCATCATCAGGTAGCCAAAGATTGTTTTGGCCCAGGTCCAAATCAACTGCGCACGCGCAGCTTTTGTGACCTCATCAGGGCCGAGCACAGGATGTCGTGCCATGTTAGACCTCCTTCGAGGATTATTCGAACTGTCGAAATTGCGACAGTCATTACGGAAACTTGAGGCGAACAATGCGACAGCTCAGACATCTTCATGACGCACCAAATACAACACCACAGGCCTGCTACCCCTCGTTTGGCGAGAGATGAAAGTCAGGTGCAAGGGTGGAGTGAACCGGTATTTAGTGCAAAGAGAACTGAGGCAAAGAAATGAGAAAAACGAACAAGAAAACTTAGCGAGGAGTGAAATGCGTAATCAACTGTTACTTGTTGAAAAGACGTGAATCTAGATAAACAGGCGGGCGCGCGCCCGGTTGTCATGACTTAAATGCATTTGCTTTATTGTCTTGATTAGTTTTTCAAAACGCTTATTTAGCAATACATCTCAGAGATCCGATCACTGCCCGAAGCCTCCTGACATTCCGGTTTTCAAGCACTCTCAGTCAATAGCGCGGCGAGCGGAGTGAATTTCTGGCTTCGCGCACCAAGGCGCCATTGTCAAGCACACCAAAACAGCGGAAAGACAATCGTTTTCGGCAAATTGATAATGCCCGGGTTGCAATTAGTCACTCACGCAATTAACGCCACCACTTGCCATCCAGCCCCTCATTCCACTTGACAGTTCTCGCGCGCCCGTTATTACAGCTAGGCCAGAAGAACATCTGCTCATCTGTCTTGAATTGTTGATATAGCTGCCTTATTTGGTCTAGCGTGTCGAAGTTCCTTTTTTTCCAAATCTTCCCTCTCAATCAACGCACGTCCTAAAGCCTGTTTTCACCTTCGCTCTCGATCTTGCGCTCTCCAGCGTTTAGATCAGCATCGCAATCGCGCCGGGCTGATGAAAGTTAGTGGTGTCACATCCGGTGTCACCCCTGACGGCATCAACCTCGTTCGACTGCGGTTTCTTCATAGTCAAAGGAACGCGTATGTCACTCACGCTCGTACTCATCTTGATTGGAGCAGCTCTGCTGTTCTCAATCTTCACGCTCAATGCATCCGGACCGTCACGCGCTCAACGCCAATCCGCCGACAAATGCGAAACGTTTCTGCGCAAGGGTGCGCTCGCTCTGTCCTGCGGCAATGCCGATGACGGACAGTGGCAATATGGTCAGGCTCTCGCTCAGGCGCGAATCTCCCAGGATGCATTTCAGCTTTCCGAATCGCTCGAAGGTCTCGCACGTGCGCGCATGGCAAAAGGTGACGGCAAGTCTGCTGTTCCCCTTCTGCAAGAAGCGCTCACGCACGAACCTCGGTGGTACACGCAAAAGCCCAACTTCGCCGCTCTCATCCGGCGTGAGTTGGAAGAAGCTCAAGCTCTCGCTGCTAAGCAGGTCGACTAAGTCGCCTGCGATCACGCCAAACTCGAACTCCCCCCTAATGCTCCAAGCCATGGAGCCAGGAAAGGACACACCATGAGCAGCCTCATTCCCGCAATCGTCGCCCTCGTCACCATCGTGCTCGGCTACCAGCTGCAGCGCAAGTACGAGACGACCGCGATCTTCGCTGCTGGCGGCATGACCGCAACGGCCCTGCTGGCACTCTTCGTGCCGGCGGTCTTCGGCTTCCAGGTCATCTACCTGTTCGGCGTCTTCTTCGGCATCGGCTTCGGCGCCAGCATCATCTACAAGCAGAAGATGCGCGCCGCCGCTCGCGCCTGGGCTCGCCGGACCGGCTACCACGCCTAAGTCAAAGAGTTCGTTGCTCAATTCGAAGCAGGCCGGCTCCCGGCCTGCTTCTCTCACATCAGTCACTGATTCAAGAAGCGCTTACCCGCTTCTGGAAATGGAGAATACCCATGAGTGGTCTAGTTCTGCTCGTAAGTTTCGTCGGTGCTCTCGCCTCCGGTTTCATGCTGCAACGGTATGAAAAAATCGGCTGGCTGGCGCTGATTGTCATGTTCGGCTCGGCGATCACCTCGCTGTTCGTGCCGGAAATCCATGGCGTGAAAACGTTCGATATCTTCGCATTGTCACTGGTTTTCGGCTTCGGCATGAGCCTCGCTGACAAGCGCGCCAAGTCAAAGAAGGCGAAGGCGGATTTCGAAGCGCTGAAGACCTCGCGCCCGCAGTATAAGCACTGCCCGCACTGTCGCAGCCCGCTTGTCGAGCGCGAGATCGACGAGAAGAAGCGTCTTGCCTGCACGCACTGCCAGTTCGTCTACTGGAACAATCCGCTGCCGGTCGCGGCTGCGGTCATTCCTCATGTGAACGGCGGCATCGTGCTCGTGAAGCGCGGCGTCGAACCCAAGAAGGGCATGTGGTGCCTGCCCGCCGGCTTCATGGAAGTCGGTGAGACGCCCGAGCAAGGCGCTGCCCGCGAATCGGGAGAAGAAGCAAACGTGAAGATCGAGGTCGAACGCCTCGTTCACACGTACGCGGCTCCGGCTCAGGTGCTGCTCTTCTTCGCCGCCAAGCCGATTGATCAAACGCCGAGCCCGGGCAGCGATGCTCTGGAAGCGCGCGTCTTCCCGCTGGATCAGTTGCCGACCGACATCGCTTTCTCGAGCCACGTCGACGCCATCAACATCTGGCGCAAACAAGCCGGACTATAAGCCGGTCACTGCTGGTTTCAAAACCGGCTGCTAAGGCGGCTCCTGAACCTACGGTTTGGGAGCCGCTTTTCAAAATGAGGATACGCAAATGCCCAAAAAATCTGGTGAAACTCGAAAATCTGAATCTGTTTCAGCTCAGGTAAAACCGAGAGCGACCATCGTCACAGGCGGTGGACGCGGCATCGGCTGGGCTATCGCAACGCGCATGGCGCAGGACACGGCAGTTCTGGTGGTCGGGAGAACCGAGGCCGATCTGCAGGCTGTTTGCAACGCCATCCGCACCGCGGGCGGCACCGCCGACTATCTGGTCGGAGATGTCTCCAAGCCGATTACAGCTCGGCGCGCGGTCGCAAAAGTGAAGAAGAACGGTTGGCAGCTGCACAACCTGGTCGTCAATGCCGGCATCGCCAAAGGCGGCGCCGCGCATGAATTCGACCGCAAGGTCTGGAAGGACATCTTCGCCGTCAACGTCGATGGTGCCTTCTACTTCTCGCAGGAGTGCCTGAAGGTGATGGTCGAGCAGAAATGCGGCACCATCAGCTTCATCAACAGCATCTCCGGTGTGAAGGGCTTCAAGTACGACAGCGCCTACACGGCATCCAAGCACGCGCAGCTCGGCTTCGCCAAGTCGCTGGCTCTGGAATACGCCAAGCACGGCATCGTCGTCGTGCCCATCTGCCCGCACTTCGTGGAAAGCGACATGACCAGGCGCACCGTCGCCGGTCTCGTTCGCCACCGCAAAATCAGCGAGGCGGAAGCCGAAGACATCGTCAAAAACACCAACCCGCAAAAGCGCATCATTCCCGCCGAGGAAGTTGCAGAAGCCGTAGCGCTCGTCGCTTCCGGCAAGCTGCCTTCCTTGAACGGGAATCCCTTGATGCTCACCGGCGGCGCTTAAGGAGGACACCATGGACAAGCGTTTGAAAACGCTCATCAAATGGCTCCGCAAGAGCACTCGCCGGGCACATGGGATTCTCGTGCCAATCAGCGGCGGGTCTGATAGCGCGCTCATCTTCTGGCTCTTCAACCAGGCGTGCCCGGAAAAGACGGTCGGTGTTTTCTCCGGTTCGAAAAATTCGCTGCGCTGCCGCGAGTGGTTCGAGTCGGTAGGAGAAGTCCGCTGCATCCCGGCACCGCGCGGCAAAGAAGACAGGGAGTCGCGTCGCTGGGCGACCTTCTCCACCATCGCCATTGCCGAGCAGAGGTGGCTGGTTGGCTCCAGAAACCGCTCCGAAGAGGTGATGGGCAACTTCAGTCTGCCCAGTCGCATCGCCACCTTCTTGCCCCTGGCAGGCGTGTGGAAATCGGACATCATGGAGTTGTGCGACCTCATCGGTGTTCCGAAAGAGGTGACCAATTCCAGCCGCCGTGCCGACCCCGACTGCGGTCGCCCGAAAGAAATCGCCGAAATTCCTCTGGAGCTTATCGACGTGTTTCTCAAGGCAAAATGCGGCGAGGCAAAGAAGAAAACGCTTCGCGCGCTGACGCCCGGACAGGTCGAGTATCTGACCGGCGTCTACAACATCAACCAGTTCCGGCGGCATCTTCCCGTCACCGGACCTCAGGTTTAGAACGACGAAAATGCCATGCTCCAATGAGCGCATCTGGAACGTCCTCAGTGCGCTCCACAGCTAGGGAATCAATGCATGCCTCTACTCAAGAAAGCGCAAATGGTCAAAGGCGCGATTCTCGAAGTGCTTCCCGTCATCAAAGATGGTCTGCCGAGCTTCGGCATGAACCTCGGCGGCGGCACCAAGGAATACCTGCTTTTGACGCCTAAACCCGGTGGTTTCTTCGACGGTCATTACAAGATCACCTCCGGCACCAAGCTGGAAGTGCTTGAAGGACCCAAGCGTCGAGGAGAAGCAGGTAATTCGGCGAAAGTCAAAGTCGTCGAACAACCGGAAGTCGAAGGCTTCGTCTACTGGTGCGAACTGCGCGCCAGTGCCAAGCTCATCACGCCTGCACCGGCAGCTTGACGGCGGAAACGCGAGGTGCGGATGGAAACAATGTCTTTGAGGCAAAGTTTCTGTCCGCACCTCCTTCTGCTTGAAAGACCTGCCAAAACGAAACCGCGCAGCATGGACTGCTGTGCCGTGGAACGCGCAACAAAGAAACTCGCGTTCCCAAATGAAGGAACGAAACTATGCATTCGAAATTCGCAAAGTCCGCAATCGGAGCCCGATTCTAATGGCCGGGTTCTGGTTCGTAATCATCCTCTTCTTCGTCCTCGCCGTCTGCATCGCTGCGGGCGTCAGGCACATCGCCAAACTTCAGGTCGATCGCTTCAATGCGCCGACCGAAGCCGAACAGCGAGCCGCCTTCGATGATTACATAAACAATCGCCACCGTCACAGGTAGGCGCGTCTGCATAGACGAAGCAGGTGAGAGCGTTGGGCCAAACGGCTCCGCGACTTCACCTGCTTCGTTTTTTCGCCTTTTCTACTACTCTTTTTCGTAAAACATTTGAGTGTGTTCAAAAATTTCCGCGCATCAAAATCTCACGACATTTTTTGGTATTTGTTCATACCTTGAGTTCAGCAAACAACGGTGCCGGAGTGTGTCCGGCTCAAATCAGCAATCAAACATTCAGCGAGAGATTCGATGCAAATCGAGTCACTCGCTTTTTGCTCTGATACCGTATATAGTGGCACATTTAGCGCAATTAATGCGAGCGATGCGCACGCCCGCGATTCGCTATCCATCAGTTTTTATCTCCTATCATGATTGCTCTATTGATAAGCCGGTAGCTTCATCATCAAGATGAGAATTATTTCTCACATATTCCTTCGTGAATGTTCAGGCCTAGGCACTAGCTTTATTCACCCCATTCGAATTTTTCTTGTGACGACACGTCATTCATGCAAGTCCGCCGTCACAACTTGGTCCTGAGCGCGCCTGCAAATGAAACTGTTTCGACGCCTTAAACGGTTGCGAAGCTATGCATTCAACCCCCTGTGAATTTCAAATCTTGAAAAATGGAGTGGACAATGTCCGACCACAAATTCTGGATAATTTCGCTGTTGCTGCTGTTCCTGGTGTTTGGCCTCCGGTTTCTCTACCTGCAATGGAAACACAATGCCGCCGCGCGCTCATCCGCAAAACTTGCAGAAACCTTCAAAGAGGTAAGGCTCAGACAGGAAGAAATCTGGGCGCTTTACGATGACCTGCTCGACGAAATTACCAACGTCGACAAGGAAGACAAATACACAGTCATCGAGTTCAAGACCAATTTCGATAAGGGTGACGTTAACAATGCCTTGTCTCTCGTCAGAGACGCCGGATACAACGTCGTCCTTCTGGCTGAGGGTCGGGTCATCTATTGGCCCAACCTGATCACGGCTAACAAGAACCTTTGAAATCCCCTGCATCTTCACTGTGATCACCTTCGAGATTTTTCTCGGGGCTGTGACCACGTTCGCCTTCCGACTGGTTTTCGGCATTTGAAACTAGAAACTCAGCTCTCGCAGCTAAAACTTTGGAGACTGCCATGACCGACACTCAATTCTGGATACTCGCCTTCGTTCTCGTCGGCGCCTTCTATGTCCTGCCGATGGCGTACCTGCAAGTTCGGTGCGCGCGTGTCTGTTCGCTGCTCATCAAGCAGCTGGAGAAATCAGAGTCCGAGACGCGGCAGAGCAGAAAGCGCTTCAGCGATCATGTCGTCAAACATGCAGCGATGCTCGCCAAAGACCTGATCGCGCAGGTGATCGAACAGCGCAAGTCAGCACCGAACAAGCGCGAATTCACAGTCGAATTCGAGCCGAGAACAAGCGCTGACATCGTTGCGGCCGCGCGCGGCATTCTCAAAAGCAACGCCTGGTATCCCATCATGTACTCGGATGGAAAAGCTCTGATTGCGCCGTCTCGGCGCGAAGATGTGGAAAAGCTGAGAACATCTTCGATGGACTTGGCGTACCAGTTCGATTCGGACGAACCATTCGTACCGACGCGTTATGCGGACGGCTCGGAGCCCTATGTCGCCAGCCCATGGGACATTGGACTGTAGGCATCCGCAACGGAAAGTCTCGAAACAACATCAATTGCTTCCGACGGACGCAAAAGCTGCGCGTCCGTCAATGTTCAACACCAATTGAAGGAAAACAAAATGTGCATTCCTGTACTCTCAACCGCAGCGGCAGCCCTTCTCGTGCTGTATTTCGCAGCACCATACATCGTCAACCTGCTCTTTCCGACACCGCCTCCGCGACGCTCCAACGTCGTCTATCTGCCGACCGCAGATCCTGCCGGTGCTCGTCCTCGCCCTCGTCTCAGCCACAAGGAAGAACGGCGAAATGCCCAGATCACAAAAGGCGAATTGCTCGCCTGCACGCTGATCGGCCAGGTCGAAAAGCAGATTGAGGAAATCCAGCGAACCTCGGACTTTGAGGTGAAGTATCACGCCGAAGTCCACGACGAGGTTCTCAGGATGGCGATTCTCATCTTGAAGAACAGCGGTTGGGAAGCGCGGGACAAGGGCGAAAACACTCTCGTGCTCACGCATTTCGATCCGCATGATGTCGACCGCCTGTTCATTCTGCGAGGTCGGGACAAGGTCGAACTCGAGGATGCGCGACGCCCGAACGGGGAAATTCCTCGCGTCCGCAGTTTTGACGAACTGATGAAGAACGTTGACCACGAAGCGGTATCGACGAACATCGCCGAACGCGTTGTGGACCGGCTCACCAAAATTCCGGAGTGAACGGTTTTTCACTGCGCGACTTGATGACCTTGAAAAAGACATAGACGGCAGGTCAAAGGAAAGAACTGCCGTCAAGAATCGCGTGCATTCTATGCGCGATTCTTTTTGCATCTTTCATACGACAACGCGTAGTATATACTACAATGCGGCTATTTGCCTTGCTTTCCGAACTTTTCGCCCAGACCCATCTCTGAGAAAATCTCGAAAGCAGAATCGCGGCTCTTGGTTGAAACCATAAACTTCTCCCAGCCAAAAACTTCTCTGTAGCCGCGAGGAAGCTCATAATCAGAGTCTTTATACGGAACCATCTCAGCGTTCTTGGTATCGATCATAATGACTGGTTGCATCTCTTTTTTCCGAACACCTAACTTGACCGACTCAACTTCGTCTTCCGAAACGACCCTGATGATTATCGAACTGAGCAGGCCGCATTTGTTATACGCGGAAAGAATGTCATATACAGCCTGAGGAATTTTGCTTTCGGCCGCCAGCCAAACTTCGTGAGCGCCCTGGCGATACTCTTTGACCTTCAGTGGGCCAATTTTCCGCTCGCCTACGACCTTAAACGAGTCGGGAAGACGTCCGCTTCGGGGGCCCGAATGCCTGATGAATTCATCCATGCTCATTCGGCAAAGCACCTTATCGTCATCTCGATAACCTATAACTTCCCAGGTGGGCGCCTTGGCCACCACCTTGTAGCCTTGGGCTTTGCTGATGAGTTTCAACGCTTTCGGGCACATGAGGACAATTTGTTCGCCCCGCATAAAATGAACTTGCCGCATTCGCAAAGAGTGTTGCACTTTCTTCGCCGAGCCTGCCTGCCGAGACAGCTCTCCATTGGGCGCCCCCGAGCTGTTCTGCGGGAAGGTCAGACCTAGCGCCAAAGATGAAAGCATCAGGGCAAGACCAAACATTCGACGTTCCAAAACAAATGTTTCCACTAACCGTATTCACTCCGGCAGATCTCCAGTTCTAAATACCCGAGAGAGAAGACATTTCATTCTTTTTGCGCAGGGTTTAGTTTTCTCCAGGGAAAAAAGAATCAGGTCGCCTCAATTCCTTTTTTCGCCGGGAGCTCTCCTTGAAGCTTTCCTTGGTCATTGGAAAAAAACAAATTCTGGCTGTCGCTTTGCTGGCGGTCGCAAGTGCTTTTGCGCCCGAATGCGGCGCCGTGATCGACGAAAAATTCAACATCATAAAACCTAAAGGCAACGGACCAGCCGCCAGGGCTTATCGTGAAGGCAAACGCCTGGTAGAGGGCGGCGCGCCGGAAGCACTCAAGCCGCTGAACGAAGCAATTCGGCTTGACCCAAAGATGAATTCAGCCTATCTGTATCGCGGCATATTTTTCATGGAAAGAGAAGGCTACACGCGAGCCATCAAAGACTTCGACACCCTCATAAAGCTTCAACCGAAGTATATTCGCGCATACATGCTGCGCGCCTATTGCTACGCACGTAGAGCTGATTGGCAAATGGCGTTGCGCGATTACACGAAGGCGATCGCAATAGAGCCGTCGGTCGAAGCTTTTACAGAACGCTCAAAGGTATACAGACGGCTGCGACAGCCCGACCTTGCAAAAAGAGACCTTGATGCGGCCAACGAGTACTGGAAGAAAAATTACAACCAAAGCGAAGTCGCATACATCGACAAGCAGTTGAAGGGTGGCAGCAAGAACATTCGCAAACTCACGCTCTTCCGTGCTCTGCGCAATCGCGATCAGAAAAAATATCGAGAGGCAATCGCCGATTTCACCAAAGTAATCAGTATTGAGCCGGAGAAAGGCGGCAGCCGCGTTAATTACAATCTGGACCAGATTTATTTCGATCGGGCCGGCTGTTTCGAAAACCTCAAAGAATATGACAAAGCGATTTCCGATTACACATCTATTCTAAAAATCGATCCTGATTCCGACGAAGCCTATCTGCTGCGAGGAAAGTGCAAAGCCGCTCAAGGTCACTGGCAGGCAGCGGTCGACGATTATGACATGTGCATAAAACTAATGGTGGATCCTGGAAAAACACCATTTCTGGCGCGGGCGGACGCATATGAAAAGCTGGGCAAAACAGCGCAGGCAAATTTGGATCGAAAGAAGGCCCTGAAATTGAGCCTGACAGGCTGGGAAGGAAGCAACCTAAAACCCAAATAACAGCGACGGGCAAAAACTGATTCGCCTGCTACTTCTTCTTAGCGTCACCGCCAAGCGCCTCTCCGAGCCCCATTTGCTCGATTATCGATTCCGCTTCTCGTCGACTTTCCTTGGAAGTCATTATCTGTCGAAGATCTTTCACGACGCGAAAACCAGTGGGTATCGCAAAATCGGATGCGCGATATGGAATTTCTTTCAACTTCAAAGTTTGCAGTCTGACACCGGAATCGACCTCCTCATCCCATAGTTGTGAAAGCTTCCTTTTGGGTTCGGCTTTAGCTTTCTTGACCGATTTCAAATTAATCCCCTCGACTCGCTGCGCTTTGTAATGGGCGGAAATCAAATCCCAAACTGGACGCGTAATGCCTTTGAACTGCGCCACCCAATCGTCATGGTAAACGCCAGTATACTGCTTGCAGACTACCGACCACACGGTCTCAGTACCGATGGGTTTTCCGTCATTGATCGGATTCTTTTCGGGATAGAAATGTTGAAACGCATAGTACTTCGCACGAGGCATGCTGCTTATAATCTTGTCGTCCAGCCTAAAGGCGTTGACCTTCCAATCCGGTGCTTTGGAAACTATGTAAAAACCGAAATTCTTGGCGTAGACTTTGATTGCATCATCGGTAAAGTAGAACGTGTTGTACCCGCTCTGATGATGGTGCTGTTCCAAAACCCATTCGGACTTTGCACTCGCGGGCGAACCTGAAAAGAGCGCAACGGCAACTGAAGCAAATGCAAATGCGCTCACACGTACCAAGCTAAATTTCAACTTTTTCTCTTTCATTTGCGTTTTGCCTTGCCCAGCTCGTCTCCGACACCCATGTCGAGAAATATCGCTTCTGCTTCTTTGCGTTTTGCCAAACCAGTTTTAATATGCTTCGTGTCCTTCTCCGCCCGCAAACCGGCTGGAATCTTGAATGTTGATGCATCGTAAGGCATTTCAGATAATGACATGGTTTCGAGAGTCACCCCGCTAGGGTCTTCAGCGGCAGACAAGAAGACCTGCGCTCCCAGACTGGTTTTCGAGCGATCAGGCACTTTGTTGGAAACACATCGCAGTCTTATTCCCGGAACACAACCCATTTTGAAATAGCAACTGATCAAATCGTCTACCTGCGTCGGTATGCCTTTGAACTTTTTGATCGCGTCATTGTGATAGGGCCCGTAAATTAATGGCGCCGTTACCGGCCCTATCTTTTGCGTGGCAAGAACAATCGGCGCGCTAAACGTCGTCTTTGGCTTGAATCCCATGTTGAAGTAATACTGGCTGCGAGACTGCTTGCAATAAACTTTATCATCGGGGCGAAACAGCACTACATCCCAATCAGGAGCGCTAGAAACGATCGAATAACCGCGAGCCTTGTCCAGAATTTTTACAGCCGTCGGACAGAAATAAAAGTCGTGAATGCCTGTCGATTGGTCTCGCAGCTGCAGATGCCACTGAGTTTTGTTTGGACTAAGTGCGAAAACTTCTGTTTCTGAAACAAATAGAAGAGCAAAAGACAATAGCGCCGTAGTGCATGGAAAGGCGCGTTGGCGAATTCGCTGAAACAGTTTCAAACTATTTTTTGCCACGGGAATTTCCCAATGCTTCCCCGACCCCCATCTGTTCAATAATCGACTCTGCCTCACGGCGACCTTCGATAGACGTGGTCACTGCTTTCACATCCATCACTTTTCTGAAGTCTTTAGGTATTGCGAAATCGGCAGCATTGTACGGCAATTCTTTCAGCTTGGAGGCCGTCAACCTTGTTCCCGACTCATGCTCATCAAGCCACATTGAAGCCAGTTTTGTCTTCTTCGGACCTTTGACAGGCGGTTTGTAAGACTTGAGCACAACGCCGTCCACAGGCGGAGTTTTGTAATAGGCTGTGATTAAGTCATAAACTTCCACCGGCACATCTTTGAACGTCGCCACCCAATCGTCGTGATGCGGACCCCGATAGACTGTCGTTTTCGTTCCGAGCAGCTCCTCTTTACCAACGACCGGAAATTTGTTGATGCGCAGGTTATCCGGATGGACAGCTTGCTGTTTGTAATATTGATTTCTCGTCAAAGTGCAAATGACTTTATCATCGTTGCGAAAGATGCTCACATTCCAGTCAGGCGCTTTGGAAACCAGCTGATAGCCCAAATTTGTGTTGACGATTTTTACGGCTTTCGGCGCGATGTAAAACTTGTGATATCCGCTGTGGTGATGTTTTTGCTCGAACTGCCACTCTTTTGTTGATGCCGCATAAGCAGGCGCAGCATACACATGAGCCAATGTGCTACAGGCGGCAAACGCTGCAAACGTGACCGCACAACCATATTTCAATCTTGTCGAACGCTCACCAGTGCGCATGAGTTATTCCTGCTTAGTCCTGTTTATCGTAGCAAACACTCTCACGGCTCGCGCAAACTCTCACAGGAGAGGTCGGCCAGACCAGCAACCTTGCCGAACGAACTTGAGTGCATCTAACTCACCGTCAAGCCGACATGTGCACTTTTAATGATTTCCATATGTTTAAATACTTGAATATATAGATATTTTATGCTATTCTAGACCTTAGTCTCGTTGCGAGGAAAGCATGTTGTCCAACAGCACGCAGCATCTCCAGCCGCTCGACCGCTTCTGGGACCTGGTCAAAACCGATGCCCGCGACATCTCCATTCTTGTCAGCTATACGCTCGTGACTGGCTTGTTGTCCCTGGCGGTGCCCTTGGCTGCTCAAGCAGTAGTGAATACGATAGCGGCAGGCATCTTCCTTCAGCCTCTTATCGTTATGACCGCGCTACTATTTGCAGGTCTTTTGTTTGTCGCCATTCTGCGCATGTTCAAGCTGCGGCTTGTTGAGACTTTGCAACAGCGAATTTTTGCGCGCGTTGTTATGCAGCTTGGGGCGCGCATACCGAAGATCCAGACTCAAGCCCTGTCAAAGGAATACATGCCGGAGCTGGTAAATCGATTCTTCGATGTTATGACAGTTCAGAAGGCGTGGGGAAAATTGCTTCTCGATGTGCCGGCGTCTCTGCTGCAAGTGGCAATTGGTCTTATCTTGATGGCCTTTTACAGCCCATGGCTTCTCGCGTTCGACTTTGCAATTATCGCCTTTATTATTGCCTGCTCTATGGTGCTTGGAGTGGGTGGTATCAAAACGAGCATTCACGAGTCTCATGAAAAATATCGAGTAGCAGAATGGTTAGAAGATCTCGGTAGGTGTCACATAAGCTTCAAGACTCAAGGCTTCCCAAAGTTTATCCTGGAGCGCTCCGATCAACTGATTGTCAACTACTTGGATGCACGACGGTCTCACTTTGCTGTTCTCTTTCGTCAATCATTCAGCACGTATCTCTTCCAGGCACTGGCAAGTGCCGGTATCTTGGCTATTGGCGGATGGCTTGTGATTAATCGCCAGCTCACATTAGGGCAACTTGTTGCCGCTGAACTCGTTGTACTGAACGTACTTTCCGCTCTCGAAAAACTTATACGCAATTGTGACACTTATTACGATCTGCTCACCGGCCTAGACAAAGTCGGACACCTTACCGATCTCCCACTAGAGCGAAAAGGTGGCACTGAATTGAGTGATACCGTACATGGTGCCTCGGTGGTTATGCTCGATGTGTCTTTTGGCTATCATTCGGACGCGCAAGTTTTAGACAACGTCAACTTGACTGTTCAGGCAGGAGAAAGAGCTAGTCTGGTGGGAGCTAGTGGAGCAGGGAAAACTACCCTTGCTCACATACTGTGCGGGCTCCTGGAGCCCGATTCTGGTGCTATAGAAATTGCCGGATTAGACGCTCGCGATGCAAGCCTTTCTGCCATGCGCCAGCATATTGGCTTTGTTGGCGACTCAAACGAAATATTTGAAGGCACCATTGAAGAAAATGTCCGCATGGGACGCGACTACGTATCTCACAAAGACGTTCGCTGGGCGCTTGCCGTCTCTCAGCTCACAGAAGAAATCGCCCGTCTTCCTGAAGGTCTACACACACCACTTATTGCCAGTGGTAAAAATCTGTCGAGGGGGCAAGTGCAAAGGCTCCTTATCGCCCGCGCGATTGCGCATCGCCCAGCATTGCTCATTCTCGATGAAGCTTTCACCGGCATCGACGAAAGAACAAAAATTGCTATCGTCGACCAGCTACTGGATACAGAAAATCCGTGGACTTTGATAGACATATCTCACGATGCAGAAGTAGTCAAACGTTCCGACCAGGTTTACGTTCTAGCTGGCGGGCACATAGCTGAATTCGGTTCGCCAGCAACATTGTCCTGGCGTACTGACAGTGAATTTTCAACACTCTTTCCTGAGCTCGCCAACGATGTTCGTCGAACTGAACGGCGCAAAGAGCCTCGAAACGCAGGTACATAAACAATGAAACAGCCACTTTCAATAGTTCCAAAAGACACTCCATACGAGCCGCGATGTTTTCAGATGGTCTCAACAGGTAAGTCTCCCTGGATAATTGCGGTGTCTCTTTGGCTTCTCGTAATTGCGGTTTCGGCCAGCGCGATGTTCGTTCCCTGGCAGCAATCAATTTCCGGACTCGGGCAGGTAATAATTTTCTCGCCGATGGAGCGCCCCCAAAATATCGAAGCACAAATACCTGGAAGAATCGTCAGTTGGAGCGTTAGAGACGGCGAAACAGTTCAAAAGGGTCAACTGGTCGCAGAGCTTACCGATCTTGACCCAAAATTCCTGGATCCTAATCAAGCGGCCAGGCTCGGCGATCAGCGCAAGGCCTTGTTTGCTCGGAAAGAAGCAGCTAAGAATCGCCTAAAGGCGCTAACGGCGCAATACGCCAATTTGAAAAGGTCCCAACAAGCCGCAGTGCCTTCGGCTGGTGAGCGCGCTAAGCAAGCTTCCAACAGAATCTCACAGGCCGAACAAGCGCTTATCGCAACGAAACAAAACGCGGTGACTGCTGACCTGAACCTGAAACGTATGGATGACCTCTTCAACAAGGGATTGCGCTCTAAGCGCGACCTCGAGCTTGCTCAATTTGAAGCAGCCAGAGCAAAAACTGAAGTGGAAAGAGCTGTGGCAGCAGTCGAGATAGCCAGGCGAGACGAAACAGTTGCAGGCCTCGATCAAAACAAAGTGATCGCGGATACCGAAGCTGCCATGAGTAATGTCGCGGCTACAATGGCTCAGGTGCAGGAAACCATCGAATCAATAGCGAGCGACATATACAAATTAGATGTTGAAATAGGCAATTTGACCAATCGAGTTGCTCAGCGAAAGGTGATGGCGCCATGTTCCGGTCGCATCGTAAAACTGCTGAAAGTCGGCGCTGGCTCCACAGTTGACGCCGGAAGCGTTCTTGCCGTAATAGCCCCTTCAACCCAAGACCTTGCCGTAGAACTTCTTATAAGCGACAACGATGCTCCTCTTGTGAGTGTCGGGCGTCCTGTCCGTTTACAGTTTGCTGGATGGCCTGCATTGCAATTCGCAGGCTGGCCTTCCATTGCAGTCGGTACGTTCGGCGGGCGGGTGGCTGTGATAGATGCAGTTGATAATGGCAAAAATAATTATCGCGTCATTGTTAAACCGGACTGGCAAGCAATCAAAGCCAGAAAGGATGAGCCCTGGCCTAAGGCGGAGTTTTTGCGCCCAGGAGCAGAGGCAAGCGGATGGATAATGCTCGATACCGTCTCGCTCGGTTTCGAGCTCTGGCGGCAATTCAACGCCTTCCCACCTACGGTAAAACCAGAAGATCTCGGGCTCAGGCACTCAGAGGGCAAAGAAAGCTTGTCCGATATCAAACGCAAAAGCAAGTAAGGAGGAATGCCGATGCTCCTCAAACTTGCCCTGGCCGTCTCTGTAATGGTAGTAACAGCGGTGTTGCCTGCCAACACTCAAGAGCAATCTCTGCCGGCGCCTATTTACTTGCATGAATTCTCAAAAGAAAAACCACAAAGCACCATAGCGCCAGCCAACGAGAGTCAGCTAACACTCAAGGGTTTCATTCAATCAATAGATTTCAACTTTCCAAAGCTGCTCAGTGCCGATGCCGAGCGCCGTCTTGCTATAGCTAAGTTGCTTGAAAAGTCGGGCGCATTTGATCCGACCCTCACGCACATAAGCGAGTATCTGCGCGTGCAAGATATTTTCACCCCGGGTGAAGCAAAAGATGCCATTCACAACGAATCCAGGGTTGACCTGTTGACCAGGTCCGGCATGAAAGTATTCGCCGGGATGCGACTTAATCCCAATGACACCAAAACACCCTTTGTTCCGACCGGCAACTCCGGAGAATATTATGCAGGAGTCTCAGTGCCGCTTTTGCGAGGACGCGCCGTTAACGAGAAAGTCATTGCAGAGACGCAGGCTCGACTTACCCAACCTGTTGCCCAGCAAATTTATCTGGCTGCGCGCATGGAGGTGCTTATCAAAGCGGCCGGCGTTTATTGGGAATGGCTTGGCGCCAAGTCGCGCATGATCGTCTCCAACAATTTACTAAAAATCGCAGAACAACGTGTCAATCAAATAAGAGAAAGAGTGACAGGCGGCGATGCCGCTGCACTAGAAGTTATTGAGGCCGAACAAGAGATAGAAAGACGAAAAGCAGGGCTTGTAAAAGCTCAGCGAGACCTCCAGAAGCACAGTATTCAAATGTCAGTTTACTTATGGCGGCAGAATCTGACACCAGATACAGTGCCTGTGATTGATGCAATGCCGGACCTGAATCCTCTACCTGAAAAAATCTCCGACCAAACTTGGATGGCTGCTCGCAAGCTCGCAGTCCAGCAACGTCCTGAACTGAAACGCATAGCGGCGGAGCGCCAAATTGTGCTTACAGAGCTGCAGTTGGCAAAGAATCAACTTCTACCAATCATGGATGCTTACGCCTTACAGGGTGCCGATACCGGCAAAAACGGAATCGGGCCAGTCGTACGAGGCGGTGTCAACATTTCCATTCCACTTAGGCAACGAACCGCGCGCGGGCTTATACTGGCTGCCGAAACCAAGTTGCAGAAATTGACTTTCGACGAAGCTGCCGAGCGGCAAAGAATAAGCGCCGAAGTCGATGATGTCGTCTCTGCGCTAAACACTTCGTTCGACAAATTCACCGCCCTTGCCGCCGAAGTGGACAAAGCGAAATCCGTTGAATCAGGAGAAAAGCTGCGATTTGCTGCCGGTGACAGCACATTGTTCCTTGTTAATCAGAGAGAACGCGCCACAGCAGAAGCACGAATAAGATTGATAGACGCACACGTCGAGTATTTACAGGCACTGGCAGCTTTCGACATCGTCACCTGCAAACTCTAGACCAATGGCGAGTTATTGTTTAATATTTATTGATATCTGAATATCAGCAATTTCAGAGGAGAATATCATTGCCATACCGAATCGTAGTAAGTAATAAGCTCGCGCAACTCCTCAATGTCTTGTCACATCCTATTCGAATTCGAATCGTTGAGGAGTTAAAGAATAAAGAACTGACCGTAAGTGCCCTGAAGGATATTTTGGACCTATCTCCGGCAGCCACATCACAGCAGTTATCACTGCTTCGCGCGCATGGAATCGTTGCAGAGAACAGACAAGGACGAAATGTTTTCTACCATCTTTGCAAACCGAGCCTAGCCGACTGGCTTATGGACGGGCTAAACTTGATTGATCCTGATCCAGGCGAAGTTCAAACAATAGCTACTGCCATAGAAAGCGCACGCAATGCCTGGAGCGGCAACGACAAGGAAAAGAAGACATTGACGAAACGAACTCCAAGAAAACGCAGTTAAACTTCCCTGGGCAGGAAATTTGTGAAGCGGAAACTGATAGTTGAAAGCCGCATATGCCGAGCGCCTACGCAAGGATAGGAACTCTTTCCCGCATTTACAAAAGCACCTTTTCGTTTGATCTTTCTTCCTGATCACCATATACACGAATGTCGGTCCATCCCTTCTTAGGACTATAACGATAAAGCATCTCGTCGCTCTCGCGATCGATCGCCATGAGGTGTATCCATTCGTTATCGCACAGTTGCTTGAGTATTGGTTGCCGCTCGACGATATCCAGAATACGTTGACGCGGCGCTTCAATCACGACGAATAGCCGTAAAGGTTCGTGATATGGAAGCTCACCGTTCATCATCGACTGCCAGGCCAGACCGGTGCGCAAATCGCTCTGAGGACCAGACATGATAGCGACTCGTCCAACGATATTGTGGTAGATCTTGCTTCCACTTCCGTAGACCTCGTTATCTGTTGCCGAGAAGTAGTGCTCTGCATTGATCCATTGACCAACTACCATCGGACCCATCATGAGCCCTTCGAGAAGGGCGCCTGTGGGGTCCAACCGGTAGTCGTGTGAATTTAGAAACACCCTGCCTTCAAGATTTATATCTTTTGTCAGCGCTCGGCTACCGATTATGAAAGCCGCATTTCCGGCAAGTCCCCATTCCGGCCGTGTTTCGCTCCAATCACCGGATCGCCTGGTGACTTCCTTCGCGGCACGCGAGGGATCTTTGGTTGCGCCTGGCAGTTTCCTACAGCGTTCATCGTTTGTTTTGAATGCTGCTTCTTTGAACCTTTGCTGCAACTTCTCTAGGTCCTGCCGATGAGTATCAGGCAGATCTTCGATGTCGAACAGCTCCACAACATCTGTTGTAGTGTCGTGCACAGCGCCGACAAAGTGCGTATCTTCGGGCACTGTGATGCCATTTTTTGCGAGATGCTCCCGCACATATGGTTTATTCGCCATGGCTGCGAGCAACCGCGCGTTCGGCTTGCCAGAGTTTCCTCCGCATGCACCGCAGTTAAGCGCCGCCTCGTAGGGGTTATTGTCCGAAGTGCTTGTATGACCGCACACTACGACCAGTCGAGCGAAGTTTTTGGTTAGCCCCATCATCCTGAGAACAGTCTCGATAGTGGCGCACTGCTCTTCACTAGTTAAACCGAGGTCGTCCCAGGTCCGGTCGACGGTCATTTGTGTAGCCACCGGTGGCGCAATCGCCTTCTTAATTCGCGTTTGCCACTTACGATAAGCCTCTGGAAAAAGTGTCCGTCCGAAAAGTTGGACGCCGAAAAACCAGCCGATTGATTCGACCATTATGTACGGGGTGAGCACATGGTACTTCATGTCGTCGAGCATCTCACTAATCGCATTCAAGATTGTTGCACCGCTATTGTGCCTGACGAGCTGGACTGCCTTCTGGTCTTCTCTGACAACCTCATGGACTGTATACTTGGGCTGCAAAATGGCGGGGAGCTGATCTGTCTCGTGATGCTGATTAAACGCACGACAGCGAATCGGGATACCAAAGAACCCGGCAAAGCCAATGGTTTCACAGTCTCCGAATGACTCCAGATGGCGCCTGAGTGGTTCAGAGCGAACATCGATACAGAACATTGCCTGAGCTAGAGGACGCGACGGAGCGTTGTTGTTTTGCTCGAAGTTAAGCTTGGACACTGACTGTCGAAGGTTTTGAATGAGATTCTCATGGTAGCCAGCCTCGTAGGCGTTGAGCCACACCGTCCCGTGTTCTGACTCCGGAAACTCGTCCAACCACTCCGCAAGCCGATTTAAAAGCCGATCCTCAGCCGTCTGAAGTTCTTGCTGGGAAAAGCCTAGCGCGCTTCCAAGCATTGTTAGCCGCCAAGCTAAGGCAAGGCGCCCAATCTCAACGGCATCCGGCTTGCTCACTGCGCTGGCTTGCAAGTGCGATATCACCTTCTGAAAATTGCCTTCGAAGCCGAGCTCAGCTCTACATGTTTGATCGACTAGCTCTCTTTCGTAGAAAAGGCGCACCGCCAGAAACTGGACTAGATCAATGGGGAATTCCGCTTGCCATAGGTAGGTGCTATTTTCTGAGCGCCAGTTGATGTAGCTGGCCCAGCCGGAAAGAGATGTCAGTAAAAGAGACAGATAATCCTGACGGAGATCCGCGGGAATGGCTAACGCATCCAGATGGGCAAGCACGGCTTCTTCCGCAGATTCCGGCAGGGCTTTCACTTTCTTAGCGCTGTTTGAGATTCCGCATGGTGACCACTCCAATGCCGCAAGGGTTTTCCAGGTCCCATAGAAACCTATCTCCCTGTAGGGCATCACCCATAGGGCCTGTCCCTCGTCAAGAAAACTCTCGCACCATTTAATCATTTCCTTGTTGACCAGCAACTCCAGTTGCGTATGGCATGTTCTGTCGCACCACCTCAACAGTGTCATATCTGTGCCGATCGTACTGGACTCACTCGGAGGTTCGAGCCTGGGAGCAAGATGCTTAGCCAGTTCGCGGATCTGGGCACCAGATAACTGAAGAGGCGATGTCGGTGCCACCCTTTCTGAGGTCCTTTGAGCGAGCTGGAGAACCTCTTGGCTGATCGATGCACGATCGACAAGTGCCTCAACCATGTCGTCTGAAGGAGCGGTGATTCCGACCAGCATGTGAGCCCGAAGAACGTCGAAGTGACTAACTTTTCGTCCCGCGATATCGACATGCTCGTCGCGTGCTATAGAGCGGATTGCCGCATCCAGCTGCTCGTATCCTATCCGTCCGGTTCGTACAAGCTGCCTGTACTGCTCATTTAGCAAGTAACCGCGGCCGCCGATGAAGCGCCGGGCAACACGTATGGCGTCGTGAAACGGGAGAGTCTCCAAGCTTCGGAGCGGGTTGTGATGGACAAAGGTAGTCATTGGCCAGTAATGTGCGAGGACTATACTGGCGCGATGCACCAGATCTCGAACTTCTGTGATTGAACTCACAACACTTTCTTTTTCTAATTTCATCATGCGTTATGACCGATCCTCTATTTTCCAAGTCACTGCCGGGTCTCTTGTCTCCAACCAGTGTTGTGGCATTGTGACGGGAATGACCAGCAGTAGAATCACCACCGCGAAGGCGGCAATTTCAGCAGGGCGAAGATCTTCGTATCGAAGGTCCTGCCGATGTGTGCCGAACAAGAGCCGCTCCATAAATTTGAACAGGTACCAAGACGCGGCAAACCAAGCTGCGATGATCGCAAGCAAACCAAAACCAAAAGACGTTCCGGTCGTAGGGCTAAGCAAAATTCCCACGTAGCCAAAGAACAGTCCGAACGGCGGCAGTCCCACAGCAGCCATAATCAGCAAGACCATGCACAGAGCAAAACGTGGCATCGGTTTAAGCAGCCCACCTATACGGTTCAAGTCGAGATCGCCATGCCGGACGCGGATGCGATCCCAGCCGAGCACCATCCCCCCGATTGCCAGGGTAACTGCCCAGGCATACAACATCGCAGGTGGCGTCAGCTTACCCGCCTGCGCTAGATGCCACCAGACAATGGAGTACAACGCCAGCGCAGCGTACGACAAAAGGTGAGATACTCGTACTTGCATGAGCGCCTTTAATGATCCCCATAGCGCGCCGAAGGCGGCTAGGGTGCCTACGACCGGAAGAAGCTCCGGCGGCATCTTTGGCATGAGGAAGAATCCGATTGCTGGGAGCAATACTGCCAGCGCTATGGCCATGACTCGTGGCGCACGTGTCAATGCGGCCAAGTAGAGACCGTGAAATGGGAATAGAGGCAGACATAGACCAGACAGAACTACTAGTCCAACCGATCCTGGCCAATCCGTCGGGAACCGGGAAGTTTCTTTCCATGCAACGCCCAGAGCAGTGAGCGCGATTATCGGGAAGACCACACGCGACCTGTCTAAGACGCGTCCAGCAAACTTTAGAGAGTTGAACAACCTCAAAGCGATAGCGTCCATATAGACGCGATTTAAGAAGATCATGTACATCATTGCCAAAAAGTGGCTCTTCCTGACCAAGGTTCTATCGTGATAGTGGAGGTAGAGCATGAACCAATTTGCAACGATTGCACCTACAAACAAGCCGGCAAACGTCAAGAATAGCCCCTCTGGGAGGGCGGCTGACTGAAAGTACGCTGCGACAACTCCCGGGTCGGGATAGAGGAAGTGGGTGAAATGTTCGGCTACGTAGAAATAGGCTGTGCCAATCAGCGCAATCAGAACAAGCCCCCCGGTCATCCCGCTCCACTGCGAGTCGATTCGGCAAAGCGTAAGCGTGACGTGTGCGGCTGTTGCCCAGCTAAAGAGCACAAAAATGAAAACGCCTTGTGGGGTTAGAACAGAGAGCCCCAGCGCATAGTGGATGCCGACAATCATTGCCAGCGGAAGGAGGAGCGAGACAATAACGCCGGCCGCCCATACAAATAGGTTCGGCGGACCCAGAGCTGGCATCGGAGGAGTGTATGGCTGCAACCTGGCCTTGTGAATTCTGTTGCCACAGTCGAGGAACACGGTCGCCTTGAAAAGACCATGCGCGATCAAATGGAAGATGGCCAGCGAGAACGCTCCCAGTCCGCATTCCATCATCATGTAGCCCATTTGGCCCAGAGTTGAGTAACCCAATGATTTTTTGACATCGCTTGCTGTCAACATCATGAATTTGCCAGAAACTATTGTTAAGACCCCAACCAGTAACACCAGATGTAGTGTCACAGGACTGAGTGCAAAAAGCGGCGCCAGCCGGTTGAGTAGGAAACCACCGGCGTTGATGATGCCAGCGTGCAAAAGCGCATGTATTGGAGTGGGTGCGTAGAGTGAATCGGGCAACCACATATGCAGTGGAAACTGAGCTGACTTACTCATCGCGCCGACCAATACCAAAAGTGTCACGGCAGTTGGGCCGGTAATCTCAAGCCCGCCGAACAACGCAAATCGAGTTTGGTCAGCGGCGGCCAGCTCGAACAGTTGCGGGATTTGGACAGTCCCATACAGATGGTAGGCCAGGGCGATTCCGCAGAGGAATGCAACATCGCCGAAACGCAACATTATGAACGTTCGAAACGAACTCTGCGCCGTCGGGATGTGTGTAAGGTTGTGCGCCAGAAGGCACAGAAACCAGCTCAACAGTTGCCACGCGACGAAGAGTGAAATTAAGTCCGCGCTTGCCATCATAAACAGAAGCGTCGAAATAGTTAGCGACAGCAATGTCATAAACCTGGCAAGCCCACGGTCTTGCTGCAGATAGCGCCGAGAATAGCGAAAAAGCAACATTCCAATGCTAGAAACGACTACCATCATAATCGCGGCAAGCCGATCAACCGAAAGCTCTACGAGAGGCAAGACGTGCCAGGGAAGAGAAAAGAGAGCAACGCGGGTAGGTTCAGCACTTTGCACAGCCTGCCACAATACCGGCAAGGAAAATAGGAAACTTGCGACAAGGAAGCACCAACCCGCTCGCAATCGCCGCTCGTTAAGGGAACCTAGCGGAAGGGCCGTCAACATTGCCGCCATTAGTGGCGCCAAAACTACGAGCAAAGGGTAATAACTGAACATTATTTAGGCACCCCGATAAATGCTTTGATCTTTGGAGCGAACACTTCTATTTGCGCTGCTACCGCGTCATAGAACCAACCGTGCAGGTTTAGTTTCCCACTTGCAGCTAGTGGACCAATGATGGGGTCGGCAAGCATTTGTTTGAGTTCGACGAGAACGTTGTATTGCCCAACAGTTTTCCATGCCGCCTGACTATCAGACTCAAGAGCAGCGACATACAGTTGGCGTTGTTCTTCTGTCTTAGTCTTGTCGCTATTTTCTGGTCGGGCAAGAAACTTTATGTATTTGCAATCCGAATGTCCGTAAACAACGACGTTCTGAATGCCTTTACCTACAATCGTTTCGACCATGCCGCCTGATTCGAAATGATGTCCGAAGTTCTGGAACAAGAATAGTTTCACGCTGGCAGAACTGCAAACGTATGGCACCCAGGCACCCACATCGGAACAGGCGACGACGGCCGCATTTTTCATCACGCCTGAGACTAAGTTGTCGGAGAGCTGCACATCATCAAGATAAGTCACACAAGGGTGCTTAGAGATTTCACTTGCAATACCGCCGATGGTATCGACGAGATTTGCTAGCTTAGCAGGACTTTGTCCTTCGATGCTCATCTAGGACCTCCTCAGGTTGATTTTTCCGTCTAAGGAAATTCCAAGAGCCTGAGCGCCTTTTAGCGCGCACCAGACATCGACCTCAGTCGGACTTTGACCATTGTCGAGGTTGACATCTTTCAGCAAACCATGGGCAGACTCGACAAAGCCAATAGGTGTCACCGGCATCTGCGAGAATGACACTGAGCGAAGTCCATACAACATTTGTTGTGCTCGCTCTTTTACTGCAGTGCTCTCGTCATATACGACAGCAGCTACCCCTTCGTAATCCCGTAAAGTGTCCAAAATTTCGCAGTGAAGCGCTGCAGTTTTTGCATCCCTTTCAACGGATGGCAATGGGTGCTGCGTCTTGCCGATTATTGCGAGGTCTGGAACAAGGCAGCTTCCTATTCTTGCTACATCGCCTCTTTCTATTCCGCTTACTTCTGCGATCAGTAACTCTGTATCCTCTGGCATTTCCAATACATCCGATACGCAACTCAAACCATCGCGTTCAAAGGCGGTGTGGCATCGATACGCATCCTTAAGTAAAGATTCCAGCATATTGACGATTGCTCTTCGACCGACAGTGGCTACAACAACAATCACCTTTGGATTCACTGCGTGGCGCCAATACCTAACCAACTCAAGAGTTGCAACTTTCGTATCTGCAACGGCGATAAGAGTGCCTGCTTCATGCGTGAAGCTATAACGGCTTTGCCTGTTAACAATGCAGCCACGAGCGCCCTGCTCGAACGCTACAGAAAGCCGATCGTGCGCGTCTTCCGAACCACGTGGAATGGCTACGAACCAATCTCCCTCGCCAATATCCTCCAGCTCCCAGCTAACACGACCAGCCCCAATGCCGATGCCACCACTTACAATTCGACCGTTAGTTGCATAGAGAATCTCATCACCAGTGAATTTTGCGCTCATTGGTTAACCCTCACCATTGCTGCTTCGCCAGGCAGTCTGCACACGCTCTATAGCCAATAGGAAACCTTCCTCGTCTTTCGACTCCAGTCCTGCAAACTTCAACCCATCAACAATCCAGGCAGCTAATTCAGGTGTCCGTAAGCTGTAAAGCACTGTTCGCCCTTCTCTACGTTCATTAATCAGCTTGTGAGCTCGCAGCACAGCAAGCTGTTGAGAAATCGTTGATTGACTTACCTGCAAAGAGTTTGTCAGGGATGAGACGTCTCGTTCACCACTACCCAACTCCTCCAAAATAAGTACTCTACGAGCATTAGACAGAACCTTGAAAAAGTCTGCCAAACGCCTTGTAACCAGCCGGATAGCCGGTTCATCGCAAGGAAGCTGTTCGGTTTCTCGCAATTTGTGCATGTATGCCTATGTTTGCATATGTATATTCTAGCATACGCGAATTGATTCGGAAAGTCACCGACGGATATATCATCCTCTGCGTACTTAAAACATAGACAGGCTTCGCTATCTGTCCAAAAAAATCTGTTTGGCAACTCGATTACATGCGCCATAGTCTCAATATGCAAATATATGCATATTAGAGAGGGTGTGCTCAACTCAGCCAACCACTTGCGATAAAAAAGCCGGTATTCAAATGTCGGAGTTTTTTGGCGTCAAATTCTGCTAGCTCGCCATCGCAACGTCCTGAACTTAAGCGGATAGCAGCGGAACGAAGATAGTACTTGCTGACTTGCAGCTGGCAAAAAATAGTTATTGCCGATTGCGGACGCCTATGCCCTCTGTGCTTGTGCGCTTAGATTTTTGTGAAAGCACCCTAAGATCGGGCTTTATTCTTTGTTCTGGTTGTTGCGTTTTGATTGTTTGCTGGTTTTGGTTTGGTCATCGACTGGAGACCATATTTGTTTTGCGCTTTCTATAGCAGACATCATCTTCTGAATTTCATCCTGGTTCGGAGAGATGAATTTGATTCCCGATAACACCCAGGCCGCAAGATCTGCATCTCTAAGGTGATACAAGACGTTGCGTCCTTCTCGTCGTTCTACGACGAATCGGTTTGTTCGTAGAACGGCAAGTTGCTGAGAAACAGCGGCATGTGTAATGTTCAGCCGGCACTGAAGGTCATTGACAGACAGCTCACCCTGGCTGAGTTCCTCAACGATGCGGACTCTGTGCGGATTAGACAGCACAGAAAATAGCTTGGCAAGTTCAGCGCTGATTACAACTCTGTACGGCATTTTCAACACCCCGACTTGCAAAGATTAGCATGTATGCATATTTGTCGACAAGAGCAGCTACTCATGTTGAGTAATCCATAAACAACATTGCCAACCTCAACGGTTATCTATGAAGCGCAACTCTTCACCGTGCAGCGGTTGCAGCGTGCTTAGTGAGCATTTATTGAACGCCATCTGCACTACCAAAAAAAATCTTCAAGTCTCCTATCGTTTTTAGTATCACAGCACCCAAAAGTTGAAATCGCAAAATCGCAACGAGGGCGCCCGAAAGCGCCCTCGCCCGAGTTACGACTTAGAAGCCGTACTTACGCACAATGGTGCGAATCTCGTCGCCACATTCGGCGAGTGCATCAGCCACAGCTTCGACCGTGCCGATATCTGAGAATGTCTCCTCGAAATTGCCGCGGTTGAAGAAGTTGCCGGTCGCCTTGTAGATCGCCTCGACACGCTTCTGCGTGCCGCGAGAAATCCTCTCGAGCAACACTGTTTCCGGATCGCCGCGAACGATGACCGGGTCCAGGGCATTCCAGGAGTTGTTGGCGAAATTGTTGACGGTCGAATACGCCTCTTTCGCCTGGTCGTGCGCACCGTTGAACTTGTCGGTGCCGATGGCGGCGGAAGCGGCGCGAATCGCATTCGCAAGGACGCGCATCTTTTCCGGCAGCTGAGCCAGCACGCTGGCGGCGACGAGGACGACGGGATCGACGTTGAACTTGCACTTGCCACGGCGGGCGGAATTTTTCTTCGGCATTACTGAAATCCTTTCGGGATTGTTGGTGGGTTGGTTGGTAAGTTGGTAGTTCGAATTCTGTCGTTTCGCCCTGTACTAGATGCGGCAATCCGCGGCTTTGACCGCAGGAAACAAATCCTGTCCGACAACAGTCGGCGCGAAAATGGGGTGACGAGCCTTTCGCCGTTTCACAGACCGAGCAAAAAGTGGTCTAACTGAGATCGGCTTTGAAAGCCACTGTACAAACATTCAGGGGAGCTGCGCGAACTTGCGATGCTCGCGCAGCTGCGATACATCAAGCACCGTATATAGTACCAACGCAAAGCGCGGCACACGAAGAAAACGTCGCTGCCGCCGTTCGTTTTTCCCAACCTACGAACCAATACATAAAAATCTCGTGAGCAACAAGACCGGCTTAAAATCAATGAATCTAATTGTTGTTTTTCAATCAGCTACTTCTTGAACAAATCCACGCCTATTCCTAAATCGTCCACAATCGATTCCAAATCTTTCTTTCTGGATTTCGAGTAAAAGGTATCCTCCAGTCGTGCAACTGAACGATAACCCTTGGGCACCAGAAATACGGACTTATCGTAAGGCAATTCTTTTACGCTTTTCGTTTCGACAATATTGGCGGCTCTATTGTCTACATCAATTACCATGGCGTTGACCTTATGACTAGATTTAAGATCGGGTCGGCTCTTCAAGGCAATTTGATTGA
The DNA here is from genome assembly GCA_013997645.1 of Cyanobacteria bacterium PR.3.49. Lineage (GTDB taxonomy): Bacteria > Cyanobacteriota > Vampirovibrionia > Obscuribacterales > Obscuribacteraceae > QKMZ01. The sequence goes on along the minus strand of PNKB01000011.1, from coordinate 857 downwards.
GCACCGGCTGCTTCAACCAGGCGCAGATAAACTCGCAAACCTGACGCGGAATTCCGGGAAAGTTAGCAATGTGAATCGTGTTCTGCCCGTCTGTGATCACTGTCACAGGGTAGAGGCAAACAGAACCGGTTCCAATCTTCTTGTAATTGGCAAACCGCTCCGGATGGAAGTTCATCTCTTTGGTAAACACATCTCGCGAGACATTACAGATGATTTTGTCATCGGTGCGAAAGGCAAAAACATCCCACTTCGGAGCCTGTGAAACATACCTGCCGCCGCGCTCCGTCGTAAAATTCACAGCATCTGAACAGAAGATAGCAGTGACATTTCCCTTCATGCCATGGCTCATTTCGAGCTTCCACATTTTCTTGGGAGCCGCTTGAGCAGCGGGATTTGCACACGAAAGTGAAACAGCTATTGATGCGACAGAAAAAACCACAAGCGTGAAAGTTCTTGCGACAATTCCGGCGTCATTTGTGTTCTTCAAAAGCATCGACAATCCGCATTCAAAACAGATCGACCACAAAAGCTATAGTACCAGCGCTTGCTGATGTTTTATGCTACATCGCATAGTACATCAACGATTAAAAGGAAACGAGACAGGAAACTGGTTTTGCAACCAGCCCCTGCTCGTTTCCCTGCCGAACCCTTAGAGTTCAGCATCGCTTCTTACGCGCACGAGGCTTACACCTGTGCTTACGAAGCGCTTTCGCCGATGCCGCTCGGGCGCAGGTTGGGCTGCGTCTTGCGGCGCCCTTCGTGCGGAGTTCCGTCCACCTGCTGGTGGGGGAAAACGCGCAGCGACGGGTCGCTCGTCTCGTCGAAGGCGACGAGATTGAGGTCTTCGATATCGCGCT
>PNKB01000010.1 GCA_013997645.1 Cyanobacteria bacterium PR.3.49 | reverse complement strand
AACTTCCCGGTTTGACGACGTGGCCTGTGAATGTCATGGTCGAGCCACACTCATCTATCGACCTTACTCTTGTTTTGGCACCATGCACCAAGCTGAGCCTTTCTAACAAAGTCGACGCGGAAGCTTCAGGCGAAGCGAACAGCAGCATCAAGAATTCGAACGATATAAATAACCCGACCAAAGCGCGCATTTGAGCTTTGTTTGATAACGAAAAACCCACCTGAAAAGGTGGGTTTCATGATTACTCGCCGTGCAATTGCGAGTTATTTTTTCCAGACCGAATTTCTCAATTTGGTCGGGTCGTCGATTCTTTTACCGCAATCGACACAGTGCGGAAATTTACCAGCTTGCCAGCCAGAGGCGGGCATTACATGCCCGGATGTTTTGCACGAAGTTACTGCTTTTGCAGAAGGTTTTGTCGAGAGCATGTGCCCTATCGACTTGAAAAAGTTTCCGACGCCGCGAAAGAGCGACTTGACGCCTTTAGGTTCGGAGGCGACTTTGAGTTTGACAACTTCTTCTCTTGTCACTCGGCGAGCGCGCGCGGTGCTGGTGAGAGAACGATCCATAGATTGAGGCATGAAAAGCTCCTTCAGATGACTCTTTACATCATCGGAAAAGTGAAAAGTAGGACGCAACGCTTTGGATGCTGTAAGAATCTCATTTCCAACATTAAATGGCAATGGTGAAATTACCATAATGTTAAGTTCCTCACATAAAAGCCTTGTAACCGGCTGTCCACAACCACTTTCAAGCGGTTACTATTTTCGCTTGTCCGGTCAGTGCCGGGCTGCGGCGGATAATCCCCTCTCGAGAACGAGGATATTATGAATCAATCGAAGCGAAACCTTTTTATATTGTCCGCATTATCAGCAGCGCTGACTGCGAACTTGTGCAATCCGGCACCGCAGGCGGCTTTTGCTAAATCCCGCCCGAGCAAAGTAAAAACCACCACAGTCGAGAGCAAAACGCAGACGAAGGCTGACGCAGAAAGCGCTATCAGAAGTCAGCTTTCCTCTCTTTCCGAGGCAGCCACCAAGGCGGATGCTGAGAAGATGGCATCTTTCTTTGCCTTAGATGGCGCCTATATAAATGAAGATGGTGTGCGTGTCGAAGGACGGCCTTCATTGAAAGAACACTTTGCCCGCAACGTCCGTCCAGAATCAGAGACTGCCGTGAAGCTGGAGCCTCTGGTGATCCGATTGATTGGCAATGACGCAGCCTGGATCGAAGGCACGACCACCAGACAAAACGGCAGAGGCAAGAGTATCGATGCAAGATTCACCATGCTCCTCAGCAATCAAAACGGCAATTGGATTATTCAATCAGCCACTGAATCCTCCATTGCCCCGAAAGATTCTGCTTCCAGATTGACCGAGCTCGACTGGCTGGTCGGCGATTGGGTGGCAGAGCAAGGCAATTCAAAAGTAAGAATGACTGCCGAAAAAGTTGGCAATGGGCATTTCTTTCATCTGCGATATGTCATAACAAAAGCTGGAGAAGCACCCAAGATCGACACTCAAGTGATCGGCTGGGATCCCAACCGCGACCAGATCATCTCCTGGCATTTCGATTCGAGCGGCGGATTCGGTTATGGAAAGTGGCGCAAACTCGCCAATAAATGGGTCATCAATGCTGAAGGCGTCGAGCAATCAGGTTGGAACTCTACGGCAACCAATGTAATTTCCGCAGTCGACAAAAACTCATTTCAGTGGCAGTCGATGCGGCGCACTGCCGATGGACTGACATTCGCCGATACCGAACCGCTTACAGTCAAAAGAGTAAGCCAGTAAGCGCTACCCCGTATTAAGCAAACCCTTTATTGATGCAACAGGAAATACTCATATGCGAAGACTAGCCGCTCTTACAGCTATTTGCTTGAGCCTATCTATGATGATGCCGCCCGCTTTCGCCCGCGGAGGATTCGGGGGTGGAGGGGGAGGATTTCGCGGCGGCGGTGGTGGCGGATTTGGTGGCTTCCGCAGCGGCGGATTGGGTGGCGGAGGCTTCGGCGAACACGGGTTCGGCAGCGGCTTCGGAGACCGCGGATTTGGCAGTGGCGGCTTCTCAGACCGCGGCTTTGGCGCCGGCGGCTTTGGAGATCGCGGTGCCGGGTTTAATCGCGGCGATTTCGGAGACCGCGGCAATTTCACCAATCGGGGAAACTTTGGCGGTGGCGGATTTAACGGCGGCAATCATCCCAATTGGGGCGGTGGCGGCGAACATCTCCCCAACGACGGTGGATTCAACAATCTCTCGCACTGGAAAAACGGCAATTTCAACAACAATAATTTCCACAACTGGAATCAAACGAACAATACGTTCAATAACAACAGTGTGCGCAATTCGTTCAATAACTACAACGTAAACAACTTCAATCACTGGGGTGGTTATGGTGGTTATGGTCGTTACGGGTACGGCTATGGATACGGACACGGCGCCTGGTGGGGCTATCCGGGCGGCTGGTACTGCCCGGGTTGGTCATCGGCAACGGCCTGGACATGTATGGGATTGTCGTCACTGACGTCGTTTCTCGGCATCGCTGCCATAGCCGGCATGAGTGGTGGTGGCGGCGGCGGTGGCAGCAATAACAACAGTCCCACGAGCGTCAGCAACGTCACCTACGAGGGAGATAACGTCTATATCAATGGAACTCCTTCCGGCTCCACGCAGGACTATTACAATCAAGCCGTCAATCTTGCAGCGCGAGGCTCCCAGGACTACTCTGCCGACAGCACCGACGGCAGCGGCGCCACTGATCCCAAGAACTGGCAATCGCTTGGTGTGTTCTCTCTAGCTCAGCCGGGACAAACAGATTCGACAATGCTCTTCCAGATGGCAATCAACAAAGACGGCACGGTAAGAGGAAATTACTTCAATCAGCTGACCAATGAATCATCGACCATTTATGGCTCGCTGGATAAAAAGACTCAGCGGGTATCCTTTACGCTTGGTGAAAACAATAAAACCGTATTCGATACCAGTCTCGCCGACCTGACTAAGCAAGATGCGCCGGTATTGGTTCATTACAGCGCCACAAACACTCAGGCTATGATGCTTGTACGTCTGGAGCAACCCAAGAATCAGCCAGATCCGAGCAATCAACCAAAAGCCACTTCATAGAGTAGCGGAGATATTCGGTTGCTGGAAGCGGCAAAAGAGCGACTGCAAGAGGCAAAAGATGCTCTGGCACGCGGAGAATTTGAGCAAGCCTTAGTGGAACTGGGCGCCGCACTTGAGCTGGAGCCGTCCATTGACGCCTATCTGATCCGTGCCGAAGCATTTTTTTCTCGCAAAGATTATGACTCCGCGCTGGCTGATGTCGACAAGGCAGAAGAAGTTTATGATGCCAATCCAAAATCTACTTCGATTGATTGGGAAAAAATAGAGGAAGCAAAAACTCGTTTTCTCGATGCGAAAAATCCTGACCCCGGTCCGCCTATCAGGCAACGGATCTCAGTGATGTTACCGATTGGGACGGTCGACCCGGCTGAGATTTTCATCAATATATCGAAGCGCCGCGACATCTCCACCGACGGCAAGACTTTGCTGCGCAAACACGGTTCGGTCATTTACGATATGGAAATTCTGGATAGAAATCCTCTCTGGGCAGAGTCGATTATTGAGCTGACAAAAGGAACCAGAGCTTTTTTCCACGCAGAGCAAGTGGCTAACCATGCCGGTTTCTTTCACTTGCAGGCACCTAATCTGGAATTTGCCCAAACAACAAAAAATCAGTATCAGGTAGCCTCGCAACTTCTGCACACTCTCGATCCGCTCATGCGTGCGATTAACTCACCGGTTGCGCTGATGAGAAATTCCAACCAGGTGAATGCCTGCGAGGAAATTTTCAATTGCGCATCGGAAGAAACGCCAGCAAATGTCTTAGCGGCATATTGCAGGATTTACAACGACGACCAGTATGCGTGCCTGTTCACAGTCGGCATGCATGCATTGGGCTATGCAGACGCACAAATTCCGTACGAACTTATTGCTCCGGAAGTCGCACAAGATGTGCTGTACGAATTCCACGAGTTTCAGTCAGTCGCTCTGACATGGAATGTTGGCGATACGCTCGAGTTTAATTCCAAGTTGACTAATCAGACCTACCGGCTCGGATTGTACGAATGTGGGCGCTTTGAGGGCGTTGAGGAAGCGCGTTTCAATGGCAACGGTCTGTGGATTTTTGAAGAAATAGTAGTTTAGTGCCGGGCGACAACAAAAAACGCCGGCAATTTCCTGCCGGCGTTTCAATGTTTTCGAATCCGAAATTTAGATCATCTCGTCAATCAGTTCCTGGTGAACATTTTTCGGAATGCCGAGTTTTTGCTTGACCAAAGGGCCTTTCTTGAGCACAGGCTCATTGTCTTCGTAGGTCTCTTGCTCGGTTTTGTAGACGACGCCCAGAGGAATTCTGTCGCCCCACTCGTAGGCTTTCTCGATTGCTTTGTAGAAGTTGGTCGGATCGTATCCTTCGTCTTCCAACTTGTAGACGCGTTCTTTGAAATACGGGTAGGTGTTGATCTTGTTGTAGGTTACGCAAGGGCTGAACACGTCGATGAGTGCAAAGCCTTTGTGAGCGATACCACCTGCGATCAACTCGCCGAGTTGCTTTTGCTCGCCGGAGAAACCGCGGGCAACATAAGTTGCGCCGGAAGTTATCGCCATGACGAGCGGGTTGAGCGGCGATTCGAAGTTGCCCGCCGGAGTTGACTTCGTCTTCACGCCTTTAGCGGACGTGGGCGATGCCTGACCGGTGGTCAAACCGTAAATCTGGTTGTCCATTACCACGTAGGTGACATCAAGATTTCTGCGCATAGCGTGAATCAAGTGTCCGACGCCGATACCGTATCCGTCGCCGTCACCACCGGTGATGACCACTTTCAAATCGGTGTTGGCCAGGTGAGCACCGGTGGCAACCGGCACGGAGCGACCGTGCAAGCTGTGAATACCGTATGCATGTATAAAACCGGGCAGGTTGGACGAGCAACCGATACCTGATACGACGAGCAAATCTTTAGGATGAACGCCGCATTTGCCCGCTGCAGTTTGCACAGAGCGCAAAACGCCGAAGTCACCACAGCCTGGGCACCAGTCTGGATCGACTGGTCCTTTGTATGTTTCAACTGGAAGTTCAATAACAGTAGCCATTTCTACCTCTTAAATAAATGCCTGTGTGCCTACTTAGCTTCGACCGGTTCCTTTTCAAACGAATAGGTAGCTCCGGTGTGCACGCCGACTTTCATTTTGCCGCCATGCTTGCCGGTTGCTCTTTCGGTCAGCTCGATGCTCCAAACTGGCTCACCGTGACCGTTGGCCGATTCTTGCACCACTTTGGTCGGGCGCAGTTTTTCTGCGTAGTGAGTACGCAGGTAGTGATATGCAATTTGTTTTGCATCTTCTTCGGAGACATCCAGGTCGAGCTTTTTGCCCTTGAGGATGTCTTGCACACGACCAGCTACTTCTTTCGGTTCAAGCGGTTCGCCGTCGTAGCGATTGACGTGTCCGTCCATCGAAACTCCGGTTTCCATTTTGATGTAGCGGGCCATTTGGCTGGTGAAGTTGACTTCGACTGAAATCTTCTTTTTCGCTTTGGAAAGGATTTCTTGAACTTCTTTGGCATGGAACGGAACGATCCATTTAAGAACCAGGAAGTTAGTCTTCACTCCGGCAGCGGTCAAGATTTCAGCTGCTTCCTCTACGACGCCCGAGGTAGAACCCCAGCAAACGAGCGTAACGTCAGCATCTGCAGGACCTTCCAGCTTGGGAGCCGGAATTTCCTTGAGCAGGTTGTCCATTTTGCGAAAACGCTTTTCGCTGATTTTGCGTCTGATCGGCTCACAAGTGAACATGTCAGAGATAAGGATGCTTTCTTCATCATGGTCGTCGGTGGCCGAAACGAAGTTGCAATTCTCAGTGCCAGGCAATGCTCTGGGAGAGATGCCCGATTCAGTGAATTGGAAACGTTTGAATTTGCCTTTGGATTCGGCCCATTCAGTAACGACCTGTCCGCGATCGATTTTGATGTCGCTGTAGAAGGCTTCCGGATCAACGGTTTCCGGGTGCTCTGAAAGCAACAGGTCCGAGATAATCATGACAGGCAATTGATATTTGTCTGCCAGGTTGAAGACGTTGACCGTGGTGTCATACGCGTCAGCGACACTTCTGGGAGCAACGATGATCTTGGGAAACTCACCTTGCGATGCACCATAGACCTGGAACAAGTCGCCTTGCTCTGTCTTGGTGGGCAAGCCCGTGGAAGGACCGCCGCGTTGAACTTCAACGCATACAACAGGAACTTCCATGATGCCTGCCATACCAATAGCTTCAGTCATCAGAGCGAAGCCACCGCCGGCAGTACCACACATGGAACGAACACCGGCGATGCCGGCACCGATTGCCATATTGATTACGGACAATTCGTCCTCGCACTGCTTGACGCAAACATCGACTTGCTGAGCGTGAGCAGCCATCCAGTGAAGGATGGTCGATGCCGGTGTCATGGGATATGCGGAATAGAATTTGCAACCGGCTGCTACGGCGCCGAAAGCAATTGCTTCGTTGCCGGTGACGAACGGTCTTCTCTTTTTGGAGAACGACCAATCTTTGGTGATGGCTTTGGCATTCTTTTCAGCATATTCGTAGCCGACTTTCAGAAGCGAAACGTTCAGGTTAATGACCTTGTCGCCTTTGTGAGCGAAGGTATCAGCCATAACGCTGGAAGCTTCTTCCAGACCAAGTTTGGCCAGTGCAAGCACCGCGCCAACGGCGACTGTGTTCTGCATGATTGGTTGAAGGGCGCCGTGCTCGGCTTCCACTTCTTTGCAGATTTCCTTCATCGGCAGACCGAGAGCTTGTACTCCCTTCGGCACCAGTGTCGGATCGAGCTTCAACTTATCGGAGTTGAAGATAATTACACCGCCTTCATTTACTTCAGGCGCATGCCTTTCCAGTGAATCCTGGTTAAGGCAAATGACGGCGTTCAAATTGTCGCCGTGATTCAAAACTTTCTTATCGCCGATGCGCACGCGCAGCCAAATATGCCCGCCGCGAATGATCGACTGATAGCTGTTGTATGCATACACATGCAAACCCAGCCGTCCGCAAGTTTTCGCCAGCGTGTCGCCCGATTTATCGAGACCGTCACCGGCTGCGCCTGCGATTCCAATTGTGACTTCTTGCATCCTTACTCCCTCTACCGCTCTCTTCGAACCCCGAAACCCGCAATGCGACGGGTCTATAAGATAGACAGCATCGGACGGCATAGCTAAAACGCCGCCTCAATGGGCCTTTCCTGGCCAAGTTAAAGGGTATCATAAGCCACCCTTCAGATGGCAAGCGACCCGCTAATGTTAAGTACCTGCGTTCTAAGATTTCTATTGCAGAATATCCGGGTTCTCAGTGTCCGCCTTCTTTGGCATCGGTGGAACCGTGCCCGGGATCTTCCCCAGGCGCAGCAGCCGTGGGCTCGGTTGCAGGAGCCGCTGACTGTGTGGACGTTTCGCCATGTGGAGCAGCAGTTTCGCTCTTTACTGCTTCGCCGCCGTGCTCACTTTCCTGTTTCAAGCCGGCTTCATCCATCACTTCGTGATGGGCTGCGCCTTCGCCGTGCTCGGTGACGGCAGCCAGAGGCAAGCCGGTCATCCAGAAATACATCATCCAGCACAAACCCAGTCCGCAGATAGTTGCGCAGAGGAGCAAAAATTGATCGTGCGCGCTGCCTTTAGGGACGAATTCCTCGCCGCCGTGATGCCCATGGTCATCTCCATGCCCACCGTGTTCGTCACCGTGCGCATGACCATGATCTTTGCCATGATCGTGACTGCAAGAACCGTGGTCGTGCCCGTGGTCTGAACCCATTTGCCTCTAGCCTCTCCTAATCACAAACTCGAATAGACAGCTTTTCGCTCTAACGCAGGAAAAATACCAGCACTGTAAGACCGGCAACCCAGCCGAAGATCACCAGAGCATAGTATTGCCCTCTGCCGTTTTGCGCATATCTCAAGCTTTCGCCGGTGCCACGCGCAACGATTCCAGCACCATTGACGATATTGTCAACGATGAGACGATCAATTAGATTCCACACTGCTTGGAACGCAGGCAGGATGCCCTTTTGCAGAATGCCCATATATAGATTATCGAAATACCATTTGTTGAAGGAGAATTGATAAATCCCCTGCACAAACGGTGATTTGCTTTCGGCAATCGCTTGATTCCATTTGATGGAACCGGCGACATACATCATGTAGGCGATGAGGAAACCTGCAGCAGCCAAGCCGATCGACGCCAGCATGACGACCCCGTTGATGCCTTCAAACACAGGTTGTTTGAAGTAGATAAAGGAGCCGAATGCGTTGGCGAATGCCTTTCCGTGACCACCACTGAAAGAGATGGTCGACAAGCTGCTGAAATTGAAACCTAGATAACCGCTGAAGATTGATGGAATCGCCAGCACAACCAGAGGCGCAATCATGACGGGCGGAGATTCGTGCGGATGCGCATTGCCTCTGTACGAGCCTTCAAAAGTCATGAAATAAACGCGGAACATGTAGAACGCGGTCAAACCGGCAGTGAGAATCATCAGACCGCCCAACAACGGATCCATTGCCGTGGCTGAAGCAATGATTTCATCTTTGGAGAAGAAACCGCTTAAGCCGGGGCATCCGGAGATTGAGAGCGTACCGATGAGAAAACATCCTGCCGTCCAGGGCATGCTCTTCTTCAAGCCGCCCATCTTTCTTATGTCCTGCTCGCCTGCCAGTCCGTGAATAACGGCACCACTGCAAAGGAAGAGCATGGCTTTGAAAAACGCGTGGTTGAAGAGGTGGAACAAACCGCCGGTGAATGCGCCGGCGCCCAGTCCGACGAACATGTAACCGAGCTGAGAAACTGTCGACCAGGCAAGCACACGCTTAATATCGTATTGGCTCATGGCAATGGTGGCAGCCATGAAAGCGGTGCAGGCGCCGATGAATGCAACGAAGCCTAAGCCCATTCCCCCCGGCGATCCGTCCGGCGATTGCCAGATAGGATAAGCGCGAGCGACCAGATATACACCGGCAGCAACCATGGTCGCCGCGTGGATCAGTGCAGAAATCGGCGTCGGGCCTTCCATTGCATCAGGCAGCCAGGTGTGGAGCAAGAACTGCGCAGACTTGGCCATTGGTCCCATGAACATGACCATGGAGATAAAACCAAGGGTTTGAACATCAACTTGCTTGGCTAGATAGGCCTTTTCAATAACGCCGGCTAAATCGAATCCGCCTTTGTCGTAGAACTGAAGCACGGGATGTCCGGCCCAGATGTTGTACGTGACTGCAAAGAACCACAACACACCGACAAGAAATCCGAAGTCACCGATTCTATTTATAACGAATGCTTTGAGACAGGCTTCGGCAGCGCTCTTCTTGTACCACCAAAAACCAATCAAGAAATAACTGCAAACGCCGACCAATTCCCAGAAGAAATACATCTGAAATAAATTGGTGGCAACAACCAGTCCGAGCATGGACGCGGTAAACAAACTCAGATAGCAATAGAAGCGCGAATATCCTGGATCCTCACGCATATAGCCATGCGTATATACCTGGACGAGCAAACTCACCGACGTGACGACAATCAACATAAATGCGCAGAGATTGTCGACCAGGACTCCAAGGGTGAGAGTAAAACTGGCGGAGGTGAAATAAGGAATGTTTTTCACCCAGGGTCCCAGTTCGGGAAACTTACAAAGGGCGTAGAAAATCATCATCGAGTGGATGAATCCGTAGACCACACCACCGATCGATGCCACCATGGATAGAGTCTTGACTAGTTTGGTGCTCGAACCAACAAGTGTATTGAGCAAGATAATGCCGAATCCCACAAGGAACGGCACCGCGACTATCCACGGTGAGAGTTCGATTACCTGACGCCAGTAATCTATTGATTGCTCCACGACTCCATCCTTTTAACGATCTTTATTTGATTTGCCTGATTGCATATCGCTGTTCCCAAGAGGTTTTTCACATCGAAACTATCGAGAACAATAATTAGCACCATCAATATTAGAGCCATGACGTTGGCTGCGGATTAAGTACGGTTGATAAATAGCAAATTTGTGAGAGTGAAAAGATTTTTCTTTTCAATAACTCTTCAGTAAGCCCGTTCTTAGAGGTTCTTTCTGGCATGGCGCTCGACACCCCGATATACTGTTCACGCACGTTTTTTAAATCTGGCAGCAGATTTTTCATCGGAGTTTGAAGTGGACCAGCCTCAGTCGATTCTCACAGCCATTCTCTTGACACCTCTCATCGGCTCCTTAGCAATAGCGCTAATGCCGCCGGAGTGGGCACGCAAGCTGGCAATTGCATTCAGTGTCGCAATGCTCGCCCTGTCCGGGGTGGCCATAAAGTCATTCAAGGCAGGCACCAGCGGATATCAATTCGAACAAATCTACAGTTGGATAACCACTCCATTTCCTGTCCAGTATCACGTGGGCGTCGACGGTTTCAGTCTCTGCCTGGTTGTCTTGACGGCGTTCGTCACTCTGACTGCAGTGCTGGCCTCCGAATCAATAGGAGACAACCGTCCGAAGCTTTTCTACAGCTTCGTGATGCTTCTAACGCTCTCGATTCTCGGAGTTTTCGTATCACTTGACCTGTTGCAATTCTTTGTCATGTACGAATTGGAACTGGTTCCTATGTTCTTCCTAATCGCCATCTGGGGCGGTCCCAGACGCGATTATGCAGCGATGAAATTCCTGCTTTATACGTTCTTCGGCGGCGTTTTGATGTTGGGCGGATTGCTCTATCTCTACTTCGCGTTGCAAGTAGACAATCCGGCGCTGGCCACATTCGACATGGTCAAACTGGCGCAAGCCGCACCTTTGCTTCCCAAGTCAGCTCAGTTGATCGCCTTCCTCGGCTTCTTTCTAGCTTTCATCATCAAGCTTCCGTCCTTCCCATTCCATACATGGTTGCCGGATGCTCACGTTGAAGCGCCCACGCCGATATCCATGATCCTTGCCGGTTTGCTTCTCAAGATGGGATCGTACGGCCTGGTCAGAATCTGCATGGACTTCTTCCCGACGGTCTTCGTCGATTACGGTCACTGGATAATGCTTCTGGGCGCTTTCAATATCGTCTGGGCGGCAATGGCCTGTCTGGTGCAAACAGATATGAAGCGCATCATCGCCTTTTCAAGTGTCAGCCACATGGGCTTCGTTCTGCTTGGAATCGGTTCGCTATCCGCCGCGGCAGTCAATGGCGCCATCTTCCAGATGATCAGCCACGGCGTCATCTCAGCCGCCTTGTTCTTCCTGGTCGGCTGCGTCTACGAACGCACGCATACACGTGACATTCACGAGATTGGCGGCGGATTGGCCAAAGAAATGCCTTACGTCTTCTATATGTGGATGTTCGCTGTGATGGCCAATCTCGGGCTGCCCGCACTGTCCGGCTTCGTTGCCGAAGCTGCCGTTTTCTACGGCGCGTATACATCGCCTATGGCTTCTGTTTCTGCCCAGCACCATGCCATGGTGCAAACGTCGATTGTTGTTGCCGCTACTGGCGTCATCCTGACTGCGGGCTACATGCTCTGGCTTTTCAAGCGTCTTTTCTTCGGCGATTTGATGGCCAAGTGGCAGGGCCACCTGTCTGATGCCAGACCAACTGAAAAGTTGGTAGGCTGGGCGCTCAGCTTGTCGATCCTGGCGCTGGGAATTTACCCTGCTTTGATCATCGACCAGTACGGCTCGGTTGCCGACATCGTCACGCGCAACGTGACAGCAAAGATGTCGATTTCTCAAAGCCCGCAAAATCAGCTTTAGAACTGTAAATTTAGAGTCCGGTCGTTACATATCGAATCTATTAAATGATTGACTTGCGCAGCGATACGGTTACCAAACCAACAGCCGCCATGCTCGAGGCAATGGCTAAAGCTGATGTCGGTGACGATGTGTATGGCGAGGATCCTACGGTCAATCGCCTGCAAGAAAAGTGCGCCGAGCTCTTCGGCAAAGAAGGGGCGCTCTTCGTTGTCAGTGGATCGATGGGCAATCTTGTCTCTTTGCTTTCTCATTGCGGGCGCGGTGATGAAATCATAGTTGGCAAGTGCAATCACATTTTTCAATGGGAGCAAGGTGGCGCCGCTTCCTTAGGCGGCATCCACACGCAGACAATCGATAACTCGAAAGACGGCAGCTTGCCGCTGGAAGAGATCGAGGGCGCGATCAGATTCGACGATCAGCATTGCCCTGTGTCGCGTTTAGTTTGCATTGAAAACACACAGGACGGGCGGGTTCTTCCCGTTGAGTATATGAACTCGGCCGGCGCGCTTTGCCGCAAAAATAATCTGCTCATGCATGTCGATGGTGCGCGAATTTTCAATGCCGCAATTGCATTGAAAGTGCCGGTTAAAACACTAGTGGCTTCGGCCGACTCATTGCAAATGTGTTTTTCAAAAGGGCTCTCGGCACCAGTTGGCTCGATAGTTACAGGCTCGAAAGAGTTTATAAAAAAGGCTCACAGAGCAAGAAAACTCGTTGGTGGCGGCATGCGTCAGGCCGGTGTTCTGGCGGCTGCTTGCATTGTGGCGCTGGACACGATGGTTGAGAGATTGCATGAAGATCATGCCAACGCGCAGCTTTTGGCCGATGGTTTGAAAAACATATCCGACATTGATGTCGAGCCGGTTCATAGCAACATGGTGTTTTTCAAATTGAAAACCGGCGACGTAAGCAAGCTTTCGAAGACACTGAAAGAAAACGGACTGCTAGCCAACACCATCGATCGCCATCGCATGCGCATGGTTACGCATTACGGCATCGAAAAAAGCGATATCGAAACGGCGATCGGCATCGTCAACAAATCTATGAAACAGGCTGCCAAAGTTTAAAGCTATAGAACTTTGTCAAAACAGATTATTTGCTGTCCGGCAGCGGCTGCGGCGGATCAGCTTTGAGCGGCTGCGCTTCCGGCGCTTTGAGCGGCGTCGGCAATTGAATTTCTTGCAACTCGACTGGAGTATCTAAATTAGTCGCAGGCTGACCCGGCTTGACGATCACCCGACCGGAAATTGCTTTATTCACACTGGCGGAGATGCTTTCAATTAGTTGTGCTGCGGTTTTCGCGTCGTAATACTTGCCGCCGCTATTTTCCGTTATGCAGTTCAATTGATGCCGCGCCATCATATCTTCCGGTCTGTGCCCCAGACTGAGACCGACAATGTCCACTTTCAATTTGATGCCCATGCGCGGCAACTGCTTTATAAACTCGCATGGATTGCCGCCGCACGTATCGGCGCCGTCGGAAATCAAAATCAATGTCTTCGGTCCGCTCAGCCCGGAAAGGTCGCCTTCTGCAGCCTGTCGCAATGCGAATTCCAGTGGTGTCAGACCATAAGGATGTATCTGCCGGACACGTTCGATGATCGATCTCCTGTTTCCCTGACCGAGGGGAACCAACAAGGCACTTTGTTTGCAATCGGCCCAGTTGTCTCCGGTGTAGCCCTGTCCGAAAACGCGCAAGCCCAAATTAACATCGGAGGGAACGCGCGACAAGGCTTGCTGCAAAACCATTTTGGCAGCATCCATTTTTTGCATGCTGCCATCCAGCTTCTCTTTCATGCTGAACGATGCGTCGAGAAGAAACAGAATATTGACCGGTCCGGCTTCTTTGTTGACGCCGCCCTGAATGATGCTGTTTGCCGTGCCGCTCTGAATCAGTGTTCCAGCTGTTCCGGTCTGCAGCAAGGTGCTGGCTGTTCCGGTTTGCAAAGTCGTGCTTTGTGTTCCAGTCTGAAGAGTGGTGCTCTGCGTTCCAGTTTGCAATTGTGTGGAACTGGTTCCGGTTTGGATCGGCTGACCGTACTGAGGGGGCGGAGGGCGTCTGGGTGGCGGCTGGTAAGTGGGAGCAGGCATCGGCCAATCGGCCGGCGCCGGGCTGGGTGATACCGGGGGCAGTGGTGCCGTATTATTGCCGGCCCATGCATCAGCACCATATACAGTGCCAACGGCAAGAAGAAACAACAGCAGATCAACTGGACGGCGGAGCTGACTTGTTTTTCTTCTTGGCTTTCTTTTCATTCTTTTTGACGTCCTTCTTAGACGCATCCTCAGCGGTCACTTCACCGGTATCGGAATTGGTTATGGTCTTCGGTTCTTCTTCCTTGCCGCCGCTGACATAGATTACTCTTCGGGAGATAGGCACTGGTTTGGCTCCCTGCCCTTCCGAGCCCCACACCGTAAGGTAGTATAGCCCGTCCTTATTCTCATTGCTGAGCGGCACTTTAGTCTCGAAAACATTTCCCTCTACTCTGACACCGCCTTTCACAGGAATTTCGGAAGCCGGCTTGTGCTCTCCTGAGCCTGAACCAGAAACGGCAATCAGTGGAGCTGCAAGAGCTACAGGCGGCATGAAAACTCCTCCGGCGATTGCAGCAGCTATGCCGACACCTTTGAGAATCATGATTGCTCTGTCGTGCCCTCCGCTCTCGGCTTTTCTTTGATAGGCGATATAGTCGAGCGGCGGGAAATATGGCAATGCTTCTTCCGATTCATCGGCGACGCTGGCCAGATTGCTGTTGCCGCCCTCCCATGCCAGGGTAACCCGTACAAATTGATAGGGCGGCGACATTACGCCTTTGACATCGATTTTTTCTTCGACCCTGGCTTCTGTAGGCGTAGGATGAATGATGGCGTGTTTGGAAACCAGCTCAGCGCAAGCGATCAAGCGAGAGCGATCGGCTGTCCACTCGGCGGCAAATCCGACATGCGTCGAATCACGCGAAGTGAGCGCATCTCTGTCATCCTGATGGCTCATGAGCACGCGCAACAATTTAGCCGCGGCACCGCGATAAAGGCGTTTGCTGCCCAATTCGCCGGATTTTAAAGAGACCAGGCTCTCGGTCACGGCGTCCGTTCCGCCCAACAAAGTATAGCGTCGATCGGGATTCTCGCCTTTGGCATTGCAGTGAGAAATCTGCGCCCGCTCAGCCAGTTGCGTGACGTGTTCGGTAGCCAGTTTTTCTGCAATCGGGTCGATTTCCAATGGCGGTGAGCCGACTTTGCGCCGCTCTGTATTGACCATCTCCAGAAAATAGTCCTGCAATTGCTGTCCGTTTACAACAACACGATTTTCCGGCAGCACGGCAATCTCTTCGAAATAGGCATACTTTCCTTCGCCCGGATTGCCGGTGGAAGGCGGCGCCGTCCGAGCATCTTCAGACCATCCCGGAGCAGGATCTGGTGACGCTTGTGCCGGCGGCGGCATGCGCGCATATGAAGGCAAATCGGGCGGACGATACTGAGGATTCTCATATGGTGTCGGACCTTCATTACCGACGAGCGTTTTTTGAAGTCGCTCTGTGCGCACGAAAAGTGAATCGGTGGGATGTGTGACTTTGAAAACGGTGGTCTCTAAATTCGCCAAGCGATCAGCGATCGGCATCTTCGGATGCGTTTCGCCAAATGTCATAACTTCGAGATTAGCTACTGCAGGGTATTTCTCATCTGCAGAACCATTCTCGGCCGGCTTGCCGGGCTGCGCATTGGCATTCTTGGTCAAATCCGGTGCGACTACGGGCTCGGCAATCTTGGGCACTTGCGGTTGCAGCAAAGGCTGAGAATTTTGAGAGCCGGTTGCTGCGGGAGCTTTACCAGGCGTGCTCGCGGTTGCGCCGCCCGGCTTGTTCTGCGTTGTGCTGCCTGCCGCCTTGCTCGCTGCCCCTGGAGCTTCTGGCTGGTCGAAGCGCGGCGGCGATGGCGGCCGGCTGGTCGCTTCCTGGTCATGGGGGTTCAAGGGGTCGTAGCGCGAGGAAGAGCCGCTGCTATCAGGAGAACCGTCGCTTTTGGCGCCCGCAGGTTTTCCTATAGGTGGCGCTACTGGTGGTGGCGAAACAGGTGCCACCACATTCGGTGAGGACGCGGCAGGTTTGGAGTGCTGCGAAGATTTATTTGAACTCTGGGCGATACAAGCAGGCGCAGCACAGTTGAAGATGAGAAGCGTGTTGCAGACAAGAGCAGTTAAAGAGTGCGCGTTTGAAAAACTAACAACGCGGGCGCACAACCTCTCAGTTGTCTCGGCGAACACATCTTTGTTTTTTTGTCGCAAATCAGTGTCTCGGCTTTCAAAGACGCGAAAATGCGCGCTTAGATTAGTCTACTCAGGCTTCCCAGGTACTATTTTGAGCATAAACCATTTGCCAATACCTTTCATATATGGATTGTAAAGGAAGGTGGCGGGTATTCCTGGGTTTTTGCCTAGATCAAACAGGCAATGGCACCCTGCCTGCCCGTCAAACCGCCTGATTGCCTGTGCGAGTAGAAGAGCTGGGGATTGCAGGCTGTGCAAAGGTCTGAGACATCCACAGTGCTGATGCCTCGCTCCAGCAGCTGCATGGCATTTATGGCTCGCAAGTCAGGGCAGGGCTGACCATCTCGTAATGTGATAAACAGTTCACCATCGGTGACTGTGGATGCCAGGCTCTTTGCGGCATCTGCCGAAGTCGGATAGCAGCAACTGCCGATAGCCGGTCCGACTGCGGCAATCAAATCCCAGGCCTCGCTGCCTGCACGCGTTACAAGCGCCGTCACGGCTTCGCTGGCGATCATGGCCGCCGTTCCTCTCCACCCCGCATGCACGACCGCCAGTGCGCTGCGCCGCGGGTCAAAAATAATGATGGGAACGCAGTCTGCGTAGTGAAGCAGAACCGGAACGCTGCTGGAAACCGTGGCGACAGCGTCTACTTCCTTCAATTGCTGGGCATCTTCGGCAAAAACTACTCTTTTGGAGTGCACTTGACCGGGCACGCGCAATTCGTTGAAAGGCATCCCCAGTGCGGCACAAAGCTTCTTTCTGTTGGCCACGGCGTCGTCCCAGTGATCAACTGCGGCATCGTGACGACCCAGGTTGAACGAATCAAATGGTGCTGGGGTATCGCCACCCTTGCGCGTGGTGAAGGCATGCTTGAGCCTTTGTCCGGTCAGCCCAGGAGCCTGCAGGAGCTGCATGCCATCGATCTCAACCGTGGACCAGGAGGACTTCTCGTGGGCTCTTTCCACCAATTTTGCAGTTTCGGCTCTCAATTGAGGGAAAGACCTCCGCATATATTTATTGATTGACCCGTAATGCCGCGAGCATTTTCGCTGCACAAAAATGATACTAGGTGTGCAACCTCTGCGGGCTGAATGAGGCGTTTTTGCGGCACAGAAAGGCGAGCGATTTCTTCGGATTGACTGACTTCCAAATGATTGAGCGCGCACCACTTCTCATCGTTGAGCTGAGCCCTCGTCATCTCTGTGGCCACCCAGCCGGGGCAGACAGCATTGACCGTTACGCCGTACTCAGCCACCTCGAGCGCCAGAGATTGGGTCAGTGCGATCATGCCGAACTTGGACGCGGAATAGGCGACTCCAAAGGCTTCAGCAACTTTACCGGATATAGAAGATATATTGATGATTCGGCCCCAGCCGTTTTTCTTCATGTCGGAAACGACGAACTGACAGGCATTGAGCGCGCTGGTCAGGTTTGTTTTCAGCACTTCGTTAAAGAGATCTACAGAATGACCCTCGACGCTTTGCGTGTAATAAACACCGGCATTATTGATTAAAACAGAAGGTGCGCCGAGCTTTTTGCGAGCTTTCTCCAGTGCTTCGGCAAATTGCTCCGCGTCGGAAACGTCGACGCAATACGCCTCTGCCCGCACCCCGAGGGCGTTCAAGTCTGATTCTAATTGGCGCAGGAGATCTTCGCTTCTGGCAAAAAGAGCAATGTCGAATCCGTCTTGCGCCAGTCTTTCGGACAGTGCGCGTCCAATGCCCCTGCTGGCGCCGGTTATAAACGCCGCTCTGCCGACGCTCTCATGTTTGTCTTCTTTTCTGTCCATCTTCTATATAGTAACCATCAACACTTAGAGCGAGTTAAACCCGTCCAATACAGGCAAGCGCTACCCTGGAAAAAATCTATTATCGGGCGGCCGGCGAGGCTCTTCAGTCTAGCTGCAAAACGTCTGGTCTCGGGCATTTTCAAAGTTTCCAACAGGTCTTAGCCGACTCTCAGACAGTGGCTCGGGAACATTGCTAAACTTTTTGCTGTCTCTGGGTTCGTGAAGCACAGGAAAGCTGCATAGGCACCTGATGACTCTCAGTTAGGTCAGGTATGACAGTTTCCCTGAAAACAGCCTGTAACTGGACTCGAACTAAAACTCTGGCAAGGTGAAAAAAATAAGATGACTTCGTTCAACTCTTCTAAACGCAGACTTGTCGCCGGCGCTCTAGTCCTGAGCCAAGCATTCCTTATCGCACCACTTTCGGTGCTGGCAGCGAATGCAGACGTTCATATCGCTGGTGTTCCCGTTATTTCAAGCAAGGTGGCAGTTGGCGGTATGAGCCCCGAAGCCCGCGCTGAAGTAATCCAAAAAAATCTGGATAATGCGCTCGTTGCTACAAAAGATCGCAGTCCGTCTTCAGTCAATATCACTTATGTAAAGGGCAGCCCGGTCATCACCTTGGGCGGCTACAAAATTGTCGAAGTTGATGCGGCTAATGCAAAAGCCAACGGCACGACACCGGCACTTTTGGCGAAGAAATGGGCCGATGCTCTGCGCAACACCCTGGTTGACCAAGCCAGCGTCGAGAGCTACGTGGCCCAGCTCACCGGCGAATATAGCTCGAGTGCACCGGCTGTTGCGCAAGCGCCGCAAAGACAACAACCTTATGCAGCGACAGCACAACCGCCCACTGATTATTATCAAACCGGCGCGCCTCAAGGATATGGCGCACCGCAGCAAGCCTCATACGGCATGCCGCCTCAAGGATACGGCGCACCGCAAGGTTATGGTGCACCGCAAGGATTCCGCCAGGGTCGCGTAGCTTATGCACCGGCAGGCTTGACCATCCCTATCGCATTGCAGACAGCCATATCGACTCAAGTAGCCAAACCCGGCGATTTGATTCAGGCCACCATCAACCAAAGCGTCATGCTGGGCGATTCACAAATACCGGCAGGCTCGCTGGTAATCGGTACTGTAACTGATGCTTCGGCCGGAAAGTACTTCGGACGCGCATCCAGCTTGACCATCAAATTCAACCGCCTGCGCACTCCTGATGGTATAGAAACACCAATCACCGCTCACCTGGTTGGCGGCATCGGTAAATACACCGATGGCGGCAGCGATCAAGACGACACTCTGAGAGGCGAAACCTGGAAGACGAAAGTCGGTCAAGGAGCCATTCGTGGAGCGATCGGCGCAGGAACGGGCGCCGCCCTCGGCACCGCAGTTGGTGCTATCGCCGGCGGCAGAGGCGGCGTAGGAAGAGGCGCCTGGTCTGGTACCGCAATTGGTGCCGGCGCCGGGGTTGCACAAAGCTTGATCATGAGAAAAGGCAAAGAAGTGACCATCCCGTCAGGAACATCCATGCAGCTTCAACTGGACGCTCCAGTGACGATTGCAGGCGGCGGTCAACCGATGTCCGGCAACTTCTAAGCCAGACAAAAATAAACAGGAAGCCAGAGGGGAGCTGCATATGCGGCTCCCTTCTCCTATGCGTTCGCGCATCCGCCATAACAGCAGCTCGCTGGCCAGACGGAGCGGTCACCCTGCGCAAAGACGGCTGCAAGCAGAGTCGTTGCTCCGGATAACCGCTCCGTCTTCAACGCGAAAGTCATTTGAGCATTAAAGCTAAGAAGCGCCAGGTAAACCCGACGCTTCTCTGCAACTTGTTTGCCTCTGACGAATCCTACTTCGTTTTGGCTTTGTCAGCGGCTGGCTCTTTAACAACCTGGCCGCGCACCTTGGTGGATCCGCCAGCCAAGATGGAAGCGTCGGTTTCCGGCTCGCCATTGAATTCTTGCTTGAATGCAGCGTAGAACTCATCGCCTGGCTTGATAATCGCTTCCTGACCTTTTACGGTGGTGTCTTCAATCAACCAGCTGCCGGGAATACCGCTCAAGAAGCCCCATGCGAAGCCTTTGATGCGACGGTGACGAACGTTGAGTCCGACCGGTCTGCCGAAAGCGAAGTTAGGATTGGCGGCACCAATAACTCCCAGTGCGACCGGCATGGCGCCAAAACTGAATACGCCGGTGGGTGCTAATGCAAAGTTGAGTCCGACGCGTACAGCTTTGTAGCGCAGTTGTTGAGCCCACGGACCGGTCACCTGACCGTTGTGGTTGACGCCCAATTCACGCCCTTCGCCTTTGTTTTTGATGACGCGTCCGGCTCTTGCAGGCGCAGCGACACAAGGGATGTGCTCGCCTTTCTCGTTGACGATTTCATCGAAGTCAATGCCGACGCAGCCGGAATTTCTGTACCAGCGCTCGGGGCTGACCAAGGAGTGGAGGATAGTGCGTGCTTTCAGGCAGTAGTTGAGGTGACCTCTGACTACAGAGCCCTTCTTAGCTATTAACTTATCGCCAATCTTCAGGTCATACTTCAGTCTTGCTTCAACGCGATCGCCTTTCTTAGCGGTTTTGCTGTTGATGGCAGAGGAAATCACAACTGGAAAACGTGCACCAATTTTGATCTTGGATTTGCCTTCATCGAGCGGCATATCTTCGTATTGGAGATGATCGTTTTGCTCGACTGCTTCGTCGTTGTCTACAACGATAATGCCATCCGGTGTCAGTTTTGAAGCAGCTTCCAGATCATTCAAAGTGCCGGGCAAGCCGAATGCGATGGATGCGCCGTCATGCTTGTCGCCGTTGTTGTCTTCAATTGTTTCGGCAGCATCCGCTACGGCAGCCGTGGAAGCATCGCCGTCTACGGGCGGCGCAACAGCAGTGGCAGCTTGATCGGCAACTGCAGGAGCAGACGCTTCTGTCTTCACTTCAGCGGCATCGGCAGTGCTGGTTTTTGCTGCTGCTTCGCTGCCTTCATTCCAGCCGGGTGCGGCTGTGCTGGAGGCTTCCGGGGTGCCTGCCTGAGTCGCTTTTGCATCTGCGGCAGCGCCAGCTTCGACTGGTGCTGCCGCTGTTTCTGCAGCAGTGGTCGATTCTGTAGCTTCAGCTTTCTTCTCTTCCTGTGCTGCTGGTTCAGCACTGGCAATTTGCTTTTTGTCGCGATTAAGGCGTACACGAGAAGCCATTTTGCGCAGTTTGGACATCTTTCCGCCCGTCTTCTGCGCATCTTTTGTTTCTTTGGCATCTTTCGAAACTGAAGAAACTTTCGAATCTTTAGATTCGACTGTTTCAGCAGATTCGGCAGCCGGCTTTGCGGAGATATCCGTGTAAACCGCGTTGGTTGGGGCAATTTTTTCTAGATCGGTGGACGTCGCTGGAGGTGCAGCAAGAATATTGAGCACTTCACCTTCGCTGACCGCAGAGACTGGTGCCATTTTGCTATCGACTGAAGTTTGTGTCGAAGCAGTATCTGCATACGCAGCAAACGGTGAAGCCAGCACTGATGCAGCGAGGCTCAGACAAGCTAATTGTTTTTTCGCGGTGGAACCGTAAAATCTCTTGGCAACTTTACGCCTTTTCATATGCAACCCCAATTACAACTGACCCGGATATTGAGTTATACAACGCGTATACTTTCAGCGAACTTCTTGACTTCAATACTTAATCTATAAGGCGGAAAACCTTTCCATTGTCTAACAAAACACGGTTGTCATGCGCTCCTAAAAACCAGGTCCGAGCAATTGAAATGCCGCCCAAGATTTCGCCGAAGGATCTTTTGACAACGCCAACATTTGGGCGCGTCTCAAAGATTGCGCTTGGTTCAAGCCGGCCTGCTTGCTCTTGTAGAACTCAACCAGCTCGGCCTGTCTGTCGCCGGATGGTTCAGACCAGAGGGTCATGAGAACGTTGCGAACGCCCGCATAATTCAAACCGGAACTGAACACCTTGACGGCGTTGCCCTGTATATCTTTTCCATATATAGAGCTGCCGCTCCAAACCATCAAATCATTCGGCAAACTAAGTCCGAATAATTTGTCTGCGGTCACTTTCTTTCCGCCGTCATCCTTGCTGGGAGCGAGCGGCAAGACTGAATCCATCGGATTTTTCTCATGCAGCGGCACTTTGCTGGAGAAGTGCACCACGGACTTGCCGCGGACATTCTCTTGTATAGAACTGATAGGAGTATCTTTTCCGACCAGGCGTGTCACCAATTCCGGTTGGAAAAGTTGCACGAACATGTCGTCACCCTGAGGTCCCGAGGCCAAAACCAGCGATTGATCGTCGGTGTAGCGCGGCGGGCTGTCCATGAAAACACCCAGTGACGGTGCCATAGTCAGACTATGGCGCTCGATCATATATTTGCCGTTGGCATCAATCAATGCTGCAAATGGCAAATTGTAGAGAACACCATCAGGAATAATGGCGACAGTTTGCTCAGGGTTATTGGGCAGAGACTGCGCAACCGCCGGTGGTATCAGCTCGCGGTATAGAGTTTGCAGGAGCATACGCTCGCCGGCCTGAGCATCCGGTGATTGAGGATTGTTCATGCTGGTGATCAGCGCATTGACTTGATCTTTGAGTTTTGCCTGACCAACAGGAATTACCGAAGCGGAGAGGCGTCCAGTGCCATCCATAGTGAATACAACGGACGATGACGTGCCGACCAGATAGTCGATTATAGTCGCCTTGTTGTTTCTCACAGACACGAGAATCTGCTCGGCGCTGGTCGGCAGAGGAGCAATCAATCGAGCCAGGGCGCGGTTGTCGGCAACCAACTGTTGGAATCGCTCAATCCACTTTTTCCACTCTTTAGTGAGAGCGGAAGGCGGGCTGGCATCTTCGCAAGCATGCAAATGAGCACGCGTGGTCATCAGGTCGTTGTAGATGTCTGCATCGTCAGGTTTGACTCTGCCGCCGCGACGGTTCCATTCAACGATAAACAATTCGTCTTTCAATTGCTCTGCAGCAATCAACGCTTCTTGCGACATTTTGTGTTTGGCAAGCAATGCCACCAACTGCTCTCCTAAATCCTGACGCGTAGTCGGATAATCGAGCCGTTCGGGAGTCGGGTACACGCCAGCTTGAGGAGAGCGGAAGTGCGAGAGGGCGCTGGTCAGCAGCTCAGTGACCGGTGTCTCCGCAGCCGGATCATTTTGAGCAATTTTGGCCAACAATGTGTAGGCACGCCAGAGAGTGGCATCATCCTGAATTCTTGTTGCCAGAGTTATTGCGTCCTTCAAGCGCGCTTGAGCAATTTGCGTATCGGAAAGCTTGAGCAGAACTTCACCCAGAGCAACCATGGTTTTGGTTTCCATGATCGGGTCTTTCAGCGGCTTTTTACTTCTTGTAAATAATGACATGCCCTGTGCGAGAAGCAGTTTTGCTTCGCTGTTTTTTCCAGATCTCGATTGAGCAGCAGCCAGGTTTTGAGTTATAGCAAGTTGCAGTCTTTCATTGCGCGGATTCATGACGCCCTGGAGGTCCAATGCTTCATGGAATAAAAGTGCAGCATTCTCATTGTGCCCGAGGCTCGTTTCAATGATGCCGAGTGCATTGGTAGCTTGCGCTTGTCCGGCGACACTGGCGCCTTTCTTAAAAAGCGGTATAGAAAGCTCGATGTGAGTCTTTGCTTGTTCGAGGTAACCGCAAGCAATCAATGCATGCCCGTACCCAAGTTCCAGATTAGCTTTTGACAAATCAGGCATGGGGGCGTTGGAAGGCAGTTTGTTGGTGACCTGAACGGTTTCTTCAAAGGTTTTAAGTGCTTTTGAGTACTCACCCAATGCGTATTGTGCATTAGCCATGCAAGCCAGAGCGACCGGCAAGCTGACTGGATTTTTGCTAGTCTTTGCTGTGGCAAGAGCGCGGTCTGCTTCTTCCATCGCTGCAGTGTAAAGGCCGAGGCTGATCATGATATTGGCGGATGCAACTCGCTTCGCCACAGCCGTATGCAATTCTTGGCACTGCTCAAGATAGGTTGCGGAGGCTTGATTGAACATTAAAGCTTCTTTGAACTTACCAATCTTCAACAGCACGCCGGCGCAAATTGCCGTCAGCTGAGCTGAATCGCGCGAATTAGTTGTACCAACGGCAGCATAGTCTTTGAGCGCCAGCTCCAGCTGCTGCCCGGCAAGAATTGGATTATCCAGTCCGAAATACGCTTGGGCGAGTGCCACCCTAGCTTTACCCAAATCTTTCTTGTTCTGCGTTTCCAGTAAAATTTCGCAAGCATTATCCGCAAGATATTTAGCTTTCACATAATGCGCGTTGGCGAGGTAGGTGCGAGCCATGTTCGTGAGTGCGCGCGCCTGGCCTTCTATATACTTCATCTCGAGGCACAAACCATAGGCTTCTTGCCACTTGATCAGAGCCTTATCGTTCATGTTTTTGTTGAAGAGTTTTTCTCCCTCTTCTTCGAGCTTATGAACTTTGTCGATAGCTTCCGGCGTTTGTGCCAGCTCCGGCAATTGCGGTATTTGCTGAACCGTTCCCGGGCTGGACAAATGATCCAAACCTGCCGGAGTCGGTTGATCATTTGCTCTAACGCGAATTTCACCGAGTCCTTTGGGAATCTCAAATTGCCCCTTCGGCAGCACCGGGGCTGACGGGTTTTCCGCGGCTAGGGCACCACAGGTAGTGCTGGCCAGCAATGCACAGAGTCCACTCGTAATCAGATTTTTCATCGTTATTTTTACCAACTTGCAATTTTCGCAGCGTCAAATCTGCGCTTGCGACCTGACTGGGCTTTAACATTCTTGAGCGCCATCCGGCGGACACACATGCATCACGACCAGCTTTGGCAGTTCTAAAGAATAAAGTATTAGCCTCGGATTTACCTTGTAGATCTCACAGCTTCAGGTTAGATGGGCAAAAAATAAGGTGCGCCGGTCGATAGCGATTTCTCAAACCCGCCCGCAGCAAAGGTTTTAGCGCAACCGGCAAAGTTGCAGAAGAATTATTTTCGGTCCCAGCCTGTTGCTTACTTATGTTCACAGCGCCGAGCGCTAATATCCCAACATGTCACAATAAGACGTCAAATCGAAATACTTGCCGGTCAAGTACGCGACGCCTGCGCTGCAAAAATACGTACCGTGGGGCGATACAGGAAACAGTAATGAAACCGCGAAGTCAAGCAGTACAAGATGCAACTCAAACTGATTTCGACCTGGCCGTTATAGGCGGCGGCATCGTCGGGGCAGGAATCGCTCAGAATGCGGCGTCGCGCGGTTTGAAAGTAGCGCTCATCGAAAAACGCGATTTCGCCTCCGGCACTTCAAGCAAGACGACCAAGCTCATCCACGGTGGGTTGCGTTATCTAGAACAATTTCACTTCGGTCTCACACGCGAGTTGCTCCACGAAAGAGCACTTCTGGAAAAGCTTGCGCCACATATGGTAAGAGATTTCTCTTTCGTGCTGCCCATTCTCAGCGAAAGTCGATTTTTCGGCTTTAAGGCACGTTTGGGTCTCACTCTATACGACTTTCTCGCCCTCGACGTAATCAAAGATCATAAACACACCAGGCTGTCCAAAAGCCAGGTCCTTGAGTCGGCGCCGGCTTTGAGTCAGGAGCGCATCGTCGACGGTCTGCGATTTCACGACTGCATTACCGATGATGCGCGCCTGGTCATGGAAGTCGTTAAATCAGCCGACAAAGAGGGCGCGACGGCCATTAATTACATGGAGGTAACCGGTTTCCGTGCGGAATCCGGCAACCTCGTCGCAATTAAGTGTCATGACTGTTATGCGGGCGGTGACATCGAAATACGCGCACGGGCGTATGTAAATGCGGCGGGCATCTGGTCCGACAAATTGATGAAGATGCTGGAGCCGTCCTGGCAGCCTCAATGCTCGCCTGCCAAGGGGACGCACATCATGGTTCCTCAGTCGGCATTCGAAACGAACACGGCACTTTTCTTGCCTACCAAAGATGGTCGTTATGTATTCGTAGTGCCGTGGCAACGCGCTGTCATGATCGGCACCACTGACACTGCCTACGCCTTAGATATCGACAATCCGTTGGCGACAAAAGACGAAGTCGATTATCTGATTGCGGTCGTCAACTCCTACGCCGGCTCCAACAAAATCTCTCGAGAGGACGTCATTGCGAGCTGGGCGGGATTGCGCCCACTGGTCGGCCCGCCGCCTTCCGAGTCTGGCAAGGCTACGGGCAATGTTTCCAGAGAGCATTTGATTTATGTAGGGCCCTATAAAGTAGTCGGGCTCCTGGGTGGAAAGCTAACGAATTACCGCATAATGGCCAACGAAGTATTGAATAAAGTCTTCGAGCAACATCCGGATCTGGCTTCGGCAGCCCGCCAGTCGCGCACAGAAACGATGATGCTGGGCGGCTTCACAGACAAGCAGGATTTTCTCACCTCGTCGGCAGAAATTGCAGCCCGGGCTCGCAAGCTTTCCATCGAACCGGCCACAATCGATCATTTGATCGCCAGCTATGGCAAAGATGCCGATGAAGTTCTGAGCGTCGTCGAAAAAGATCCGCAGCTGGCTCAGAGAGTCTGCCCTGACTTTCCGCCCATCATGGCCGAAATTCCTCACTGCATAGTCAATGAATCAGCCATGCTTTTAGAAGACTTGCTTTTCCGGCGCATGAGAATGGGATTGGTTCACCAGGGGCAGTGCCTGGAAGCAATTCCGAAAGTGGCGCAACTGGTCAAGGACTGCCTCGACTGGAGTTTCACCCGAACTGAAATGGAAGTCGAGAACACAATCAGTATTCTCAACGAGCACATGATTTCTTCACAGACGGCCAGCCAAAACTAAAAACAAATTCCATAGCGACGGGAAAACCTCACATTGAAAGTATTCGTAACCGGAAAGCTCTCTGATAAAGCGGCACAAGCATTAAGCAATTTCGCGCAGGTGGACGCCTACGAGTCAGACCAGCCCATGGAGCCCTCTGAGGTGGAGCAACGCCTGGAAGGAAAAGATGCCCTCGTATGCATACTGGGGGACAGGGTGGACGCAGAGCTTTTCAAAAAGCGACCGCAGCTGAAATTGGTAGCAAATGTGGCTGTCGGATACGACAACATCAATGTCGCCGATGCCAATGACGCCGGAGTTCTCATAACCAACACTCCGGGTGTTCTCGACAATGCCACAGCCGATCTGGCATTCGCTCTATTGCTGGCAGCGGCAAGAAGAATTGTCGAAGCAGATGGATTCGTTCGCCGCGGTGAGTGGACCGGTTGGAAACGTGAACTGATGCTCGGTGCCGAACTCAATGGAAAAACGCTCGGAATAATCGGCATGGGCCGCATTGGAAAAGCGGTGGCAAAGAGAGCGCGCGCTTTCGGACTCAATCTCATTTACGCAAGGGAAGGCAGCGATAAAAAAACCGACGACGATTTGAAAAAAACGTTTCAGGCTCAGCGCGTCGATTTGAATGAACTCTGCTGCACCGCCGACTTTATCAGCGTTAATTGCCCGCTGAGAGCCGATACTCGTCACCTACTCGGCAAGAGCCAATTCGACATCATGCAGCCGCATTGCGTCTTAGTCAACACATCTCGAGGCGCGGTCATTGATGAAGATGCGCTTATTCAGGCATTGGAGGAGAAAAAAATTGCCGGTTGCGGGCTGGACGTTTTTGAAAACGAGCCGCAAGTCCCCCAGAGATTGATTGCTCTCGACAATGTGGTCTTGGCTCCCCACATCGGCAGCGCCACAAAAGAAACTCGTGCAGCCATGGACGAGCTGGCAGTTAAAGGGTTGCTGGAAGCTTTTAGCGGTAAGCTTCCGACCAATGCCGTCAATCCGGACGCTTGGCAGAAATTCTCAGCTAAACTTAAAACGACGGCGTCCACCTAAAAGAAACCGGAAATGCTCAGCCAAAAAAATCGAGAACGTTTCTGGGTGCTCTACTTCGGCTTTGCTTTTTTCTGGGCTCTGCAAGCCTTTGCGCTTTTAGGTCAGTGGATGCACGACAAAGAATTGCAGGCACGAAAGATTGATGGACGTCCATATATAAGTGATTTTGTCAGTTTTTACGGCAGCGGCGTTCTGGCCCGACAGTGCCTGACGAAACCGACCAAAATTTATGATGGCCCAACCCAGATTGAATTGGAGACAAAGCTGACGGCACCGGTAGTGCCGGAGGCACCGTTTTCCAATCCCAATACTCCAGTGACTTTTGTAGTGCTCTTGCCGCTCTCCTTGCTCACTCTGGACGGAGCATGGATAACCTGGGGCCTGGTTACGCTTCTTGCTTCCATCGGCATTTTGCTAGCCACCTTTGTCAAACCGCTTCGGCACTGGTTTGCAAAACTCACTGCCGTGACCGCTTTTGCAGCATCATATGCCACCTGGTTCAGCATCAGGCTCGGCTCTACATCATGCCTGCTTTTTCCCATGGTGCTGTCGTTCTTCTATTTCTTGAAAGGCGGAAACCTGATTGCAACGGCAGCTATGGCTTGTATCGGGACCATAAAACTGCAGTATGCGCCCTATCTACTCTCGATTGGAACGGCGCGATTCGGTTGGAAATTTCCTGCCGTTCTTGCAGGCTTTTGCGCAATATTGCTGGGGATTTGCACGGCTGTGCTCGGCTGGGACAATATCGTGGCTTTTCCTCAGGCTTTCTTGACCAATGAGGCATCAAGCCAGATTGTCGGTGTGCAGCCTGAAAAGATGCAAAATCTAAGAGGCATTCTGGTACTAATCACCGGCTCCGATTCAAAACCGATTCATTATTTAAGTGCCGGGGTCTGTCTGACTGCAGCCGGATGTTTGTTTTTCATCTGGAAAAAACTGGACTGGAAAGATTCGGTGCGATTCAATTTACTGGCCAGCGCAACTGTACTGTTGATGCTGGTTTCCAGCCCCCATACACATACTCAAGACTATATTCTCGCCTTTATTCCCTGCTTGCTCTTGTTTCTTGCAGCCGATCGCAACGACACCAATATCGGTACCAGGGACAGATTGATTTTAAAAATAGCCGCAGTTTCTTTTGTGTATTTGAGCTGGATTTTGTTCTTCTTAGATTTTCTTTTCCGGCTCTGCAAAATACAGCCTTTTGCCCTCTGGGCGGCAGTTGTAGCAGCGTACGTTCTGCGTTTGTATTTCACAACCGCGTCAACGGCGCCGAATGAAAGTTCAAACGCCGGCGCAATCTAGCTTTCTGCTTTTTTCTCTTACCAGGGTTGCTCTTCTCTGTCGCGGAAGAGTTTGCCTGAAACAGAACCATCGGCGGATTGGCACAGCCAGACAATGGTATCGGCGCCTTCTTCAACACTGCGCGCTGCGTTTTTGCCGCCCATGTCCGTTCGCACCCAACCGGGGCAGCAGGCATTGACAATAATATTCTCGCTGCTCAATTCGTCTGCAACCATGCAAGTAAGCGCATTGAGAGCCGCTTTCGAGAGGCGATAACCGGTGTATCCGGCACCCATTTCGGAAATTTGCCCGAGCCCGGACGAGACGTTTACGATGCGACCGAAGTGATTCTCTTTCATCAAGGGCAGCAATTCTTTCGTCAGGGAAAGAGCGCCATAAAGATTGGTCTCCATCGTCCGGCGAACCTGATCGAGATCGCAGTCCATGATGCTCATCACAGGCTGGCCGTCTTCAAATCGATCGAGCATGATGCCGGCATTATTGACGAGAATATCCAAACGCCCGTACTGCTTGCGCAGGTACAGAGCAAGATCTCGCACGCTGTCAGCACTGGTCACATCCAGGGTCCGCATATCCACAGCAAGACCTGCCGAAGCCAGCTCTTGCTGCGCCTGTTTGCCCTTCTTATCATCTCGACAGGTAAGTACGACTTTCAATCCGGCTTGGGCCAGTTGGCGTGCCACTTCGAGCCCGATGCCTCGATTTGCTCCCGTTACCAGTGCCACTTTATCCGGTGCGCTCACAGATCAAGTTCTCCTCTGCGTGAAACTCTGCTGTACCAATGCCCGCTGTCCTTGATTATGCGCTTTTGAGTTTTGTAGTCCACATAAACAATCCCGAAGCGTTTTGAATAGCCTTGGGCCCACTCGAAGTTGTCCAAAAGCGACCAGGCAAAATAGCCTTTAACCGGCACTTTCTGCCGCAAGGCCCGGTAGACTGCGTGCAAATGTTCGCGCAAATATTCGATGCGCTCGGGGTCGTGCACTTCGCCATTTTTTGAAACTTTATCGTCGAATGCGGCACCATTTTCAGTAATAAAAACAGGAGGCAGATCGTAATCTTGGTTCATGCGAACGAGCAGTCTTTCCAGGGCACCCGGGCAAACTTCCCACCCCATTTCGGTGTACTTCGAGCCGGAGACATTTTTTACATCTCCTTTCCTGCCGGTGACAATGCGGAAATAATACTGCACTCCCAAAAAATCCATGCGTCTGGAAATCAGTGCCATGTCGCCGGGATGAATGGCGGCAATTGCTTCGCCGAACTCAGGATAAACCTCGGATGGGTAAGCGCCGGTCAGCAGCGGGTTTAAGAAAAGTCCGGCAGAGATCTGATAGCGATGCTCGGCAATGCGCCGGTCGTCGTCACTGTCCGAGGCAGGCTCGACAGGCGACAGACTGAGAGTAATCCCGACTTTGTTGTCAGGCCGGCTGTGTTTGATTGTCTCCAGCGCCCGGCCGTGACCGACCAGCAAATTGTGTCCGACTTTTATTGCCGTTGACTTATCCCGGTAGCCGGGAGCATGTTCGCCGGTCAGGTTGCCCAGCACTGCCACCACCCACGGTTCATTAATAGTCATCCAGTTTTTGACGCGATCGCCCAATCTTTTAGCCATAACCGCAGCATAATCTGCAAAGTAACCGGTCACGTCGCGGTTTGTCCAGCCGCCGATTTCCTGCAGCGACTCCGGCAAATCCCAATGGTAAAGGGTGGCGTAAGGTTCTATTCCCACCGACAGCAGCGCATCGACCAGGCGATCGTAGAAGTCCAGCCCAAGCCAGTTTATGGAACCTCTTCCATGGGGAAGTACGCGCGGCCAGGAAATTGAAAAACGATATGCTTTCAATCCCATGCCTTTCATCATCGCCACATCGTCGGCAAAACGATGATAGTGATCGCAAGCGACATCGCCATTGTCGTCGTTCAGCACATTGCCTTTCGTGTGAGAAAAGCGATCCCAGATTGACTCGCCTCGACCGTCTGCTTTCGCCGCACCCTCGACCTGATAGGCGGCCGTTGCCGCTCCCCAAACGAAACCACGCGGAAAAACCAGTGGAGACTTTTCAGTCATGCTAGCTATGTTTCCTCATCATCGACACCAATATTTTGCTCATCGTTAAGATAATCGTTTTGAACGCCTAAATCATCGTCCTGAAAATCGTCTTCTTCATCTTGGTTAGCCAGATTTGTATTGCGCTTCAGCTGCTGGCGCTCAGTATTTTTTGCTTTGCTGCGATAGCGCCCGGATAGAAGCGGAACATGCACAGCTTTTCCTTGCTTGCCACCTACCGATTTGACCGCCGACTCCACTTTTTTTGATGTGTCTCTGAGAATGGATTTCTCGCTTTGAGACTCTTTGACCATAATAGTGTAATTTTCGAATCGAACCGGATCAATCAGATCGAGGTTGGCGAGCACATTGCATCCCTGCTCTACCAGATGCGTGCAGTCTGAATATTTGCAGTCGACGGCGAGTTTGGCCAGATCGGGAAATTGCCAGACGACATCCAGGGGCTCAGGATGTTTAAATTCGGACAAACCAAAACCGGGCGTGTCGGCGACCCAGGCGACGGCTTCTTCGCTTACGCCCAGCTCGCGAAGCTGTCTTTTGGATATGCGAAAGAGTTCACTGGATGTGGTGGTGTGGCGACCGACCCCGGAATCGTTTTCCATAATTCCGGTCTTTAAACGCAACTCAGGTTCGAGCCAATTGAGAAGAGTCGACTTACCGACCCCGGACGGTCCGGCGAAAACTGTCGCCTTCGAAAGGAGCAAATTAGCCAGCCCGTCAAGTCCTTCGCCGGTCGCAGCAGAGACGATTGTAACCAAGTAGCCAAGCGGTTCATAAATACTTCGTAAAGCCTTCTTGTCGTCTTCCGAGGCCAAATCGCTCTTATTAAAGCAAAGAACAGGCAGCGAATCCCGCACCTCAAGCTGGAAATGCACCAGGTAGCGATCGCAGACAAGGGCGTTCCAATCGGGCTGATGTATGGCCTGTACAATGATCACCTGGTCTACGTTGGCGAGTAGTGGCCGACTGAGAAGATTTTCTCTTTCGAGACGACTCGTGATGACGCCGCTTCCTTTCTCGGGATCGACTTCATCTAGAGCAACCCGGTCTCCAGTAACTATGGAGATGCGCTCCTTTTTCAGCCGCCCACGCGCCTGGCACAGAAGATTGAGGTCCAGCTCCGGTTCATAGACGAGATAGCCGCCGGCGTGACTGCGAATCACAGTCCCACTAGAAACCGCACCGCCAGATCCTTTGCTCGTGTCAGATAAACCGGACAAAGCCTACGTTCCAAAATCCAAACCCATAAACAGAATACACCGATAACAACAGATAAATCCGGCTTTCCCGGCGATATCAAAAGACAGGAAACATGAACTCAGCAACCATGGACAAACCCGAAACCCAATCAGTCGATAACGTACAAAGCGCCCCAGAGATGGCTTCCGCTATCACTGAGGAGCAAATGTGCGAAGCGATGGCACACATTCGCAATATCGCCATTATCGCTCACGTCGACCACGGCAAAACCACTCTGGTGGATGGATTCCTTCGTCAAACCGGCGTATTCCGCGAGAATCAGGAAGTGGTCGATTGCGTGATGGACTCCAATGATCTGGAGCGAGAGCGCGGCATCACAATTTTGGCTAAAACTACCGCCGTCAAATACAAAGAGTTTCTGATAAACATCGTCGATACACCCGGACACGCCGATTTCGGTGGTGAAGTAGAACGCATTCTCGGCATGGTCGACAGTGCACTTCTGGTTGTGGACGCCGGCGAAGGCCCGATGCCCCAAACCCGCTTCGTTTTGAGAAAGGCTCTCGAACGCGGTCTCAGACCCATAGTCGTAATCAACAAAATCGATCGCCCCAATATCGACCCGCACATCGCCGTTGATAAAGTCTTCGATTTGTTCGTCGAATTAGGCGCCAATGCCGAGCAGCTCGATTTCCCATACATCTTTGCCTCCGGCGTCAAAGGCATCGCCACCAAGGATCCTGAAATCGAAGGTCAAAATTTGATCCCGCTTCTCGATCTCATGGTCGAACATTGCCCGCCGCCGATTGGCAATCCAGACCAACCCTTGCAAATGCAAGTGACCATTCTCGATTACAACGATTATTTAGGTCGCATCGTCATCGGACGCGTCTATAACGGACGCGTAAAAGACGGCGAACAAGTCGCGCTCATGAAAGAAGACGGCTCGGTAGTGAAAGGAAAGATCTCGAAGCTGTTTACTTTCCACGGATTGAAACGCATCGAGACGAACGAAGCACAAGCAGGACAGATGGTTGCCATCGCCGGCTTTGCTACCGCCAACGTCGGTGACACCATCGGCAATCCCGATGTGTCAGCGGCAATGTCGCGCATCAAAATCGATGAGCCGACAATGAAGATGGCTTTCATCGTTAATGACAGCCCGTTTGCCGGACAGGAAGGCAAGTTCGTTACCTCGCGTCAAATCAAGGCTCGTCTTTTCCACGAATTGGAAACAAACGTCAGCTTGCGCGTTGATGAAACCGACAGCACAGACACATTTATTGTCAGCGGTCGCGGCGAACTTCACCTGGGCATTTTGATTGAAACAATGCGCAGAGAAGGATACGAATTTGCAGTATCGAGACCGGAAGTCATCCTCAAGGAAATCAACGGACAGGATAACGAGCCTTTCGAAAGACTCTTCATCGACGTGCCGGAAGATTTTACCGGCGCAGTCATGCAAGAACTCGGACCGCGCAAGGCTGAATTGCTCAACATGAAAGTGGAAGGCCATCAGTCGCTTCTCGAATTCGTCATCCCCACAAGAGGATTAATCGGATTTCGCAGCGAATTCTTGCGCTTGACCAAGGGCAACGGTGTCATGAATCACGCATTCAGTGAATACCGCCCGTGGTGCGGCGAAATTGCTCGCCAGCGCAACGGCGTGCTCGTCGCCTGGGAAGAAGGCGTCGCCACTGCCTACGCTCTGGCGCAAGCAGAGGACCGTGGTGTGTTCTTCATCACACCCGGAACTAAAGTTTATGCCGGCATGGTTGTTGGTGAGAATTCCCGCTCGCAAGATCTGGATATCAATGTTTGCAAGATGAAAAAACTCACCAATATGCGCAGTTCAAACAGCGATGTTCTGGTGACATTGCAAGCGCCGATGGATATGAACCTGGAAAGATGCCTGGAATACATCGAGCCTGATGAGCTGATGGAAGTGACACCGCAATCGGTGCGCATGCGCAAACGTATTTTGCAGTCTGAAAAACGCCGCAGAGCTGCAGCCGACTAGGCAGCTTTGTCTGACTTCACCTCTTGCATGCATTCAGAAATTCCCGGGAATTTCCTAAAACATGGAGTGGCTGAAATGCACCAGGCATGGGATTTTCATTTATGGAAATCCGGCTATGGCAGTCTGTTAAGTTTTGGACCCTCACCAGTACTTGCTTTCACGACCCACCATTCTTTCAGATATTCCTGGGAATATCTGAAAGAATGGTGAGCCGAATTTTTTCCAACCAGCAGTTTGTCTACCAGCAGTTTGTCTAATTAATCTGCCTGCGTGCTATTCCGGCAGTTTGCGGTTCAATTTATCCAACTGACCAGCCAACGCCATTTTCTCGAAATAGCTCAATGAGCCGTCATTCGCTTTGAAGATGGTCTCAGCTTGGTGAATCTTGGCAAATTCCGTCTTCAGCTTTTGACCTTCAACCGGAGTAACTTTCTTGCGTACAAGCGCCAGATTTATACGTCTTTCAAGATCAGCCTGGCGACCGTCGATATCATCCCAGGCAAGATTGACGGCAATCACACCAGTGCGATTGTCGATACGGCGCTTGAGCAGATCGAGATCATTTACGAGCGAAACAGTCTCGGCCAAATCAATCGCTCCTCCTGATGCAAGAAATGCACCGTGCGCCTGGCTGATGCGATTGAGTTCGCCTTTGAATTTGAAGACTTCTTCCGGCTTGAGTTTTTTGCTTTGCTCCAGATTGTTTATGAGTGAGCTGATTTCGTTTCGGCGTGCATCGATGCCGGCCCAGACAGGCTTGCGATCTTTCAATCGAGCATCAACACGCAATTGCAATTTATCCAGGTCGCTCAGAAGCATGTGCGCTTCGGCGGCACTCATTCCGCCACCGGATTGCTGATATCCGAATTCGAGCGCAGCAATGCGATCGATTTCGGAGCGGAAATCTTGAGCATCTTTGAGGGCCAGACGACCGGATGCTACCGCAGTGGCAAGCTCTATATCAATCTCTCTTTGTTTGCCGTCAACATCGGGCATTGATGTACGGCCATTGGCAATGGTGTTCTCGACCTGACGCGTCAGCTGTTCCAAGCTGATGCCCAGAGTCAAGCTTTCCCCATAACTCAATCCACCGTCGGCGCGGAATTGCGCTTCCTGCTTGGCGATATTCTCAAATTCGATATTGAGACGGCTGGCTTCATTCGCAGTAATCTTTCCTGAGGCGACGCCTTCGGCAATTCGCCTTTGAATTTGTGTTTGCCGTGCATCAATATTGGAAAGATCTCTTTGCTTATCTTGAGTTTGGCGGCGCAAATCGCGGCGCAACTTGTCCCATTCAGAAGCAATGAGAATACTTTCGCCGGCAGTCAGCCGACCATCTGAAGCGCGGCATTGAACTTCCAGCGAATTCAATCTGTCCTTTTCAGCCTTGATCGAACGAGCTTCATCATTGCTCAAGCGCCCGTTGATAAGAGCAGCCGAAATATTTTTGTCTATGATCGCTTTTTGATCCTGCAGTGAAACAGGCTCTCTTTCGCTGTCACGAATTTGCTCGTCGACTCTGGTGGCGAGTTGCTCGAGATCATACGCAAGTGCAAGTCTTTCACGATAATTCAAACCGCTTTGCGATGCACGCAGTTCGGCTTCTTTGCGAGAGACGCGATCGACTTCACCATCCAGCTCCCTGGCTTCCGACACAGTAAGAGTGCCGGCAAAAACACCATCAGCCAGTCGCTTATCCAGCATCAATTTCTTTTGTTCCAGATCGACTGCGACTTCTGTGCGATCGTGCAAAGTCTGATTGAGACGATTGCTCAAACGCTCCAGATCGCCAGCCAGAAGCAATGCGCTGTCGAGCGCAAAAGTGTCGTCTGCTTTTCTCGTGCTGGCTGCGCTTTCTTTAATCCGTTGCAGTTCTGCTTTCAGCGCCGCCGACTCGGCATCGGTCAGGCGTCTGCTCGAGGCAGAATCGCCAATGCGCTGTTCGATATCGGCAACGCGCCCGGTCACACCTTGCCAAACATTTGAGCGACCAACCAGCATGCGATTGATGCGCGCATCGAGCATCGAGTATTCGACAGAAATTGTTTGTTGCTCGACCGGTGTCAATCTTCCTTCAATGGCGCCCATATCGCGAATCAATGTTTGAATGCGATCCAGACTGCTCTTGAACTGTTGCGCTTCAAGCGGAGTGAGCTTTCCCTTCACCAGCGCATCTGAGATTTTGTTTTCGATCTCAGAGCGTCGCAGATTGGCCTGGCTGGTCCCACCGGACGAGACCTGCATGTTGTTCAATTTCAATTCAATTTGAGTATTCAGCCTTTCCAGATCGATGAGCAGTGCCAGTCGATCGTCGGCCGAAATGCGTCCGCCCGAAGATTTAAGAGCCGCTTCTCGATCAGAGATTCTGTTGAATTCGAGCTTCAATTGCTGCGCTTCGTCGCCGGTCAATTTGCCTGAAGCGATACCGTCGCTGATTTTCTTGTCTAATTCCGCCTGGCGTTCATCTGTGCTCTGCACCGGAACGTCGCGATCATGCAGCGAGCGCTCCAGCTTCGCACCCAGACGATCGAGTTCGATCGCCACTTTCAGCGCTTCGTCATATTCCAATCGATTGTCCTGACGATACATCGCTTCCAGTGATGCAGCCCGATCAAAATCGTACTTCAAATCGTCATATTCTTGCTGCGTCAATCTTCTTTGCGCCAAGCCGTCCGTCATGCGCTTGAGCAAGTCTGCCTGAATTGAATCTATGTCCACAGAACCGGATTTTCGATCTCGCAGGTGGGTTTCAAGATCGCGGCTCAATTTATCGAGATCGAGTGAAAGCCTCATCGCTTCCCAGGTCGACAATTTGTTGTCGCCAATTTTATAGTCGGCCTCGTTGCGCTCGATGACGGCGAGCTGTTTCAAATAAGTGTCGCCCTCCGCCCAGGTCAATCGCCCCGAGGCGACAGCATCTCTAATGCGCCGTTCAATCTGCACCTGCCGGTTGTCGACATCGGTAAATCCGGTCAGGCCGCCAATCAAATTGGTCAGGTCATTGGCATACGCGGGCTTGATTGACAATCCGGGTTGCAGTGCCAGAAACAAGGCCGCCATAGCAAAGACTTGTGCGCGACGCATCTCTAAATCCTCCAGTACCTACGGTCGTTGGGAGTTGGGAAATAAATTCCCAGGCTGCCGAAAAGATGTAAAGCAAACGCGGCTGCCAAGCGGTGCGCCGCGGTCCTCATTTCGGCAGATGAGATTGTACACACTTTGCAGTTTTACTTCTGTATGATGCGCCCAAATGTATACAAGAGGCAGAAAAGCGAGTGCTGCGAGTTTGCACTCTGCTTATTTTTTGTAGCTGATGCGGTAAATCGTGTTGCCGAAATCGTCGGAAACGAGCAGGGATCCATCGGCCATCTGGCAAATATCAGCGGGGCGTGCGGCTGGAATTCCTGTTTTATTGATGAAGCCTTCGGCAAACACCTCATACACCGGTTCTTTGCCCGGAGCAAATTTGACGCATGTGACACGATAACCAAGTGGAGTGCTGCGATTCCACGATCCGTGCTCGGCAATGAAAACCTGATTTTTGTATTCGGGCGGAAACATATCACCGGTATAAAAGCGCATACCGAGAGCGGCCACGTGAGGTCCAAGCTCGACGGCGCAGGGTGTGAAATCGGAATCGTTGGGACGCTTGGCTCCGAACTCCGGGTCTTTAACGTTCTTTCCATATCGGTACGGATAACCGAAATTCATCCCGGCCCGCGGTGCGCAATTGAGCTCGTCGGGTGGAAGATTATCGCCAAGCCAATCTCGACCGTTGTCGGTAAACCATAATTCTTTCGTCTGCGGATGCCAGTCGAAGCCGACGGTATTTCTGATACCTTGCGCGTAAAGCTCCAGATTGCTGCCGTCAGGCTTCATGCGCATCATGCAGGCATAGCGATTCCAGTCGCGCTCGCAAACATTGCAAGGCGCACCGACCGGAATATAGAGCCATCCATCCGGACCGAAGCGAATGTATTTATGCCCGTGCGCCAGATCCTTGGGTAGTTTCAAATTGACGACGGTCGGCTTGGGCGGGTCCTTCAATTTATTGTCGATATCTTTCAGTTTTACAACACCGTTGATGAGCCCGATGTAGAGGTCTCCGTCCTTCCACGCCATGCCCATGGGACTGTACAGATTGGTGGCGACGACATAGGTCTGATCGGCTTTGCCGTCTTTATTCGTATCGACTACCGCAAACACATTGCCGTTGAGAAGCCTGGAGCCGACGTACAAAATGCCGGAGGGGCTGAGCGCCATCGAGCGAGCATTTTTGATGTTGGTTGCATACGGTTCGATCGAAAAACCGGGCGGCACTTTAAGTGTGCCGACGCTGGTAGCCTGAACGGAAAAGTACGTCAGGTAGCCCATCGTCACAATCAGCCCCAGAAGAAAAAATATCCGCGGCTTCTTCTGCTTCTTGTCTGGTTCGGCATCGGTCGTCATAGAAGCTGATTCCTGCCATGGCTGGGTGAATCTCAAGATATAATCGTGCATGTAGCATCTGCAATGCAGACGACTATATTACCTAAATCCTTCAGCTAACGTTCGCAATCGACAGTGGCGCGAAAACTTAATCCAGGCGGCGGCTTTCCAGCCATCATGTATTCACTTGAAAAAGCTTTTCAGGTCGGACCGCTGCGGCTTCTCAAGCGCATGAACTCGAAAAACGCCTGCAAGACATGCGCTGTCGGCATGGGCGGCATGAAAGGCGGCATGGTCAACGAAGCCGGGCACTGGCCGGAGGTCTGCAAAAAGAGCTTGCAGGCGCAAGTGGCAGACATGATCGGTGCCTTGCCTGCAGACTATTTCGACAAATATTCGCTTGCCGAGCTTGAAAAGCTGACGCCCAAACAAGCAGAAGACGCAGGCCGTTTGTCTTATCCGGTCGTGCTCGACAAGGGCGCAACGCACTTCAAGCCGATCACCTGGGAGGCGGCTCTCAATCACATCGAGAGCGCTCTTAAATCAACCACCCCCGATCGAACCGCTTTCTATTCGTCCGGTCGCTCATCAAACGAAGCCGCCTTTCTCCTGCAAGCTTTCGCCCGTGTTTACGGCACCAACAACGTCATGAACTGCTCATACTATTGCCACCAGGCATCGGGCGTGGCGCTCAAAATGGCTTTCGGCACAGGCACCGCCACAGTAGAACTAGAGGATTTGACCAGATGTGATCTGGTTGTTTTGCTCGGCGCCAATCCCGCCTCCAATCATCCGCGCTTGATGACGCAACTGGCCAATCTGCGTGCCAGAGGCGGGCGCATCATCGTCGTTAATCCCGTGCGCGAATCGCCGCTGGAGTCGTTTCACGTACCGTCTCAGATCAAATCTCTTTTCTTCGGCACCAAAATCGCCTCTACTTACATTCAGCCGCTGCCCGGCGGCGACGTCGCATTTCTTGTCGGCGTTCTTAAATCACTGATCGAAAAACGTCGAGTAGACAATGAGTTTATCGACAACAACGCAGAAGGCGCAGCCGAAGTTTTAAATTATGCACGCAATTCCGATTGGTCGGATTTGGTGACAAACAGCGGCACGACTAAAGAAGAAATGGAAGAATGCGCCGATATCATTTACGATTCTAAGCGGACAATTTTCGCCTGGGCAATGGGTTTAACCCATCACGCATCGGGTGTCGACAATGTTCTTGCTGTCTGCAATCTGGCCATCGCCACCGGCAATGTGGGCAAACCGGGCGCCGGACTCCTGCCCATTCGCGGACATTCCAACGTTCAGGGCATCGGCTCTGTGGGTGTCGCTCCTGCATTGCAAGACAGTGTTCGCCAATCGCTCGAGACGATCTATGGAACCAAAATTACTGATGCGCCGGGGCTCGATACACACGCCATGATCGACGCGTGCGGCAAAGGCGATCTCGATTTTCTCTTTGCCCTGGGTGGAAATTTGTGGGGTTCCAACCCTGATTCAAATTGGGCAAAAGAGTCGATGGCTCGCGCTAAAACAATCGTGTACCTTTCGACAAAATTGAATCCGGGTCATTTTCACGGCAAGGGTGAAACAACTGTTATCCTGCCGGTTCTTGCGCGCGATGAAGAACCGCAAGCAACCACGCAAGAATCGATGTTCAATTTTATTCGTCTTTCCGAAGGCGGCAAGCCGAATATTCAAGGGCAGATGAGAGCGGAAGCGGAAGTAATTTGCGACATTGCCAATCGAGTGTTGGGCAAAACACCATTCGATTGGACAAGTTTGCGAGACTACAGAAAAGTTCGTGAAATTATTTCAAAAACAATTCCCGGCTGGCAAGAAATTGGCACCATAGACGACACCAAGAAAGAGTTCACGATTACTGGTCGCGTTTACCATACGCCCAGGTTCAACACGACTTCAGGTAAAGCATTGATGCATCCGACGCCTCTTCCTGATCCGATCAAAGGCGGACTGGCATTGATTACCCTGCGCTCGGAAGGTCAATTCAACACCGTTGTCTATGATGAATATGATTTTTATCGAGGCATGCCTCACCGCTTCTGCATTTTGATGTCCGAAAAAGACGCTCAAGGCTTAAACCTCAAAGACGGACAGAGTGTTGCTGTACGCGGCGAGGCCGGTCGGATGGAAAACATCGAAGTTGTGATTGGCAAGATCCGGCAGGGTGCGGTTGCCATGTTCTACCCGGAATGCAATATTTTGATCAAAGCAAACATTGATGCACGCTCTAAAACTCCGGCATTTAAAAGCGCGCCCGTTTGGATCGAAGTGTAGAACCGCGGGCACGAATTCGCACAATATGCAATAATCGCCTCTATCGGAGAGGCAAGCAGCGAGGTGTAATTCCACCTTCGTTCTGCGTATTGGCATCCGATGGCACGACTGTCAATCGTACCGGGTTCGACTCCCATTGCTTTCGTCTTGAGGGGCTGCCGAAAGGCAACACGGAATGAGCCCTGCAGGTTAAGACCTCCGCTCAAACTGTGAGCCTCTTAAGACGGAGCGTATAAGGAGGTTGCTATGAAACATGCACCAGAAATTTTTGCGATCGTCGTTTTGGCGCTTGTGTGCGCTGTCGCCTTGTGGCGACTGGTTGCCAAAGTGACGGCG
Source organism: Cyanobacteria bacterium PR.3.49 (assembly GCA_013997645.1). Classification (GTDB taxonomy): domain Bacteria; phylum Cyanobacteriota; class Vampirovibrionia; order Obscuribacterales; family Obscuribacteraceae; genus QKMZ01. The sequence goes on along the minus strand of PNKB01000010.1, from coordinate 14,125 downwards.
AAAATCACGGTTTGGGAGTATGAAAAAGGCTTGCTCTATAAAGACGGCAAGCTGGCAACGGTACTGAACCCCGGTGCGCATTGGATTTGCCCGCTCTGGGACCACGTCGTCAAAGTCGATATGCGAGAACGAACCATCTCAATCGCCGGGCAAGAGCTGCTCAGCTTGGATAATGTCGGCCTTAAGGTTTCGATTGCAGCCAGCTACAAATTGGTTGATGCGAATATAGCCATCAATAAAACCGAAAACTTCTACAGCGCACTATATATGGTGATGCAATTAGAGCTGCGCGAAATTGTCGGCACCATGAAACTCGACGAGCTTCTCGAAAAGCGCAACGAGCTTGGCGCGAAATTTCTTGAGGCTTGCAAGCCGAAGGCGGCTGAAATCGGATTGGAAATAATCTATGCAAACGTCAAAGACATAATGCTCGCAAGCGACATGAAGAAAGCATTCGGTGAAGTAATCAAAGCGCAAAAGCAGGGACTTGCAGTTATTGAAAAAACGAGAAGTGAAACTGCCGCGCTCAGAAGCCTGGCCAATGCCGCAAAAATGCTCGAGGACAATCCGCAACTTTTGCAGTTGCGAGCATTGCAGACCATGGGTGAAACGACCGGCAACACAATGATAATGAATGTCGGACAAGACTTCAACGCACTGCCGATCAAAAAATCAGCCGGTGCCGGACGAGCGTCTCGCTCTACAGCAGTAGCGGAGCCCGATGAACCTACGGAGTAATCGGCTTCGCTTCTTTCTTAGCCTTCCCCGCCTCTTTCACTTCTTTTTTCACTAATTTAAAAACTTTGTCTTTCAATTTTTTGCACTCGTCCGCCTGAATATACAAGCGCGAGACAGCTTTGGCGATATCATCGTTCTTGTAGTCAGGCCCCTTGGTCACGGTTTCCAAATCACTCCACGGAGGATTGAAACCGCGTGCAGTGTCGAACATCTGCGTGAATAATTGCAGCAATTCGGCATCGTCTGGATTGGGACGGGGAAGTGCATTCAGTTCATGATCGAGCAACGGAATAATTTCCTCGATCTGCGCCATAAAATAATCGACCCATTTTTTGCGGGGCGGAAGCACGCCCATGCTCATCATTCCGGACGGACCAGGAATGGCGGGAATTACCATCGGTCCGATTACATTCGGCTCGGCAACGACAACCATATCCTGACGTTGCGCTTCCAAAAGCAGTCCCTTGCACATTTCCTGAAGGTGATGAAGCGACACGCCCACATCGTGAAGACCTTGCAAAAGAACCGGCGCTCCACCCTTTATGTTTCCCTCCAGCGAGGCGGCAGAACTGGGCGGATTGAGCTTTACTGGGGCTTTATCTACATTGTCGTCGGCAAAAGATTGTGGCACAGCCAGAGAAAGCGCCGCCAAAAGCATGAGAATCAGTCTTTGCACAACCATTTCCCCCAGAATTTCACTGGCAGTATATCCGCTTTGGATCGCCTGCGCCTTGCTTCATTAGCAGGCGGGGTAGATAATAGCGATCGTAGGGTTTGGAGAATCGTCATATGACCAGTCCTGTCAGGCGTTCCAGTCTTATTCTTTCAACAGCCCTTCTGTTGTCGCTGGCACTTGGTGCTCCTGTATTCGCTTCGGATGTAAGCGCCGGGCTCAAGTTTTACAACGAAGGGAAATATGAGGAAGCTCGCAAATCTTTCCAGCGCGCGCTTGCCACCAACAAAGACGATGCGCGTTTGCACTACTGCCTGGCCAACACTTTGATGCGTCAGAAAAAAGTCAAGGACGCTCTGCGCGAATATCATCTGTGCATTCACTACGGCACAGGGACAATCATTGCCGAACATTCCGAAGCAGCAATCAGAGCTTACGAACAACATGCCGTTCCTTTCGACAGAGAAAAAGCACAAGAGGCTGAGTTGAGACGCAAAGAAGAACAGCGCCAGAGAGCAGCGGAATTAATTCACAAACAAGCGGAAGAAGGTGTCACATTGCGCACCTCCGAAAGAGAGTCGCAACGCAACGCCATCCTGAGCAGAGCAAGCGAAAACGCAAAGAAAATACGAGACCAGGCAGAAGAAGATGCCAAAAACGTATCCTACACTTGGAGACGTCGACGCTGGGGGCAGCAGAATGCTAACGATATTCGCCAGCAAGGAAAAGCAGATTCCGATGCCTATTTGAAGAAAGCACAACAGCAAGCAGAAGACTACGACCGCGATGCAAGAGACAGGCAAGCGCGAATGTATGAAGCGGAAAGCAACTTAAATAGCCAGATGACGCAGCCTATCGGCGGTGGCAAAATGCGCCTCGTACCTGAAGGCACCAATCTCTATATTCGCAATTACGGCCGTTAGATTTATTTCTCTTCTTGTTTTTCAAAAGGCAAATCGATCTTCGCTTGTTCGGAAGGCAAAACATCTGGTTGCTCAGGCACAATTTCATGCCCTTGATCGACAACAAGAGGTTTTGCATCATCAATGCGACCGCTTGCAGACTCTGGGGAAGTTTTGTTTAGAGGCCAGGCATCTTCAGACAAAAGTTTTGAAACCGCATCATCGCTCAAAGGCGGTGGCGGCAATAGATCAGACAGCTGGGGCGTGCTGGCTAAAAGCGATCGATAAGTAGAAGCCAGCGCCACACCGTTGATCATGAAGGCCGGAATCTGCCCGACAATGAAGCACATGGTGCCGAATAGATTAATCAGCTGACCGAGGATGCCGAAAAGGATCAGCTGCCAGCGCGCTCCGTCACAAATAGTCCAACTTGCTTTCAGGGCGGCAATCGGTCCCAATCGTTTTTCAACAATGAAAAAACCAGCGAATTGAAATGAAATAAGCAGAATGATGCCCGGGATAATAAAACATAAGAAACCCAAACCAATTGCCATTCGCGAAAGCAGCATGGCGACTGCATAGGACGGCAGAAACTTGATGCATTTAAAACAATCATCAGCACTGAATTTTTTGCCGTCCAACGCCATCAAATTGACGTTCATAAAGCCCAGTTCGATTGTCATCGTGATAATCAGCCAGATGGTTCCCATCAGCAACTGAGTGCCGATATTTTCAACGGAAAACGTTCCACCTGCCCCAATCACGAAATTGGCCATGGGCACCAATGCCGCCACCAAACCTGCCACACCCATGACGCCGAGCAGGGGCCAGAACTTGGCTTTCATCACCTGCCAGCCCGCTTCAAAAACGGCGTCGATGGCAAATTTTTCGTCGTCTTTTCTGGTCGTAACTATCTCATGCGTCACGCCGACTCTCCTACTCGATCGCTGGCTCTGCGAGCTTGAGGCGTGCCGGGAAGAACCTCGAGCAAATCTCCAAAGAGCCAGCCTTGTCCATAGTGAACGCCGATTTCTTTGAGCACGGGAATATCATCGCTGCTCTCTATGCCCTCTGCCACTATTTCTGCACCCAAAGATTTAGCAACGTTGGCAAGCCTCTTCATCAGGCGAGCTTTAGCAGGTTCGACCGAAACACCGGTGACATATTTACGATCGACTTTGACAAGATCCGGCTCAAGCAAAATTAGAGTTTCCAAAGAGCTTCTTCCAAAACCGACATCATCAATTGCTACAAGTATGCCGGCTTGCTTGAGAGCATTGACGTGATCGCGCATGTATGCAGGATCTCCGACAAATTGCTGTTCGCTGATTTCCACACAAAAAACACGGCCGTCAGTTTGTGCCGGGAAAAGTGCAAGCAACTGCTCGATGGGAGTGTCAAGCAAAGTCGATGGAAAAATATTGAGGTGAAAGCGCATGTTCTGCTTAACACCATTGGTAGAGCCAATGCATAATTTCACGCAGGAGAGATCGACAGTGGTGAGAATGTTGTTCTCCACGCAAACTCTGAAAAAGTCTGCCGGACTTTCGAAAGCACCATCCGGGCCTCTCGAGAGAATTTCATAGCCGGTAACTTGCTCGGTATTGAGATCGATGATCGGTTGAAAAACAGTTCGGAATGCCGAGGAATCGCACAGAACATCAACGATGTCTCGGGCGACCGGATTGTCGTCATCAGAGGCACCATCACGAGCGACGGAAACTTTGTTTTTGCCGGACAGCTTACTGCGCTTCAGGGCTGAGCGTGTGAGTGTCAAAACCTCCTCGAGCGCCGATACTTTTTGCGGCAACGTGGCAACGCCGGCACTGACGGTCAAGTGAATAAGATCAGAAGCATTTCTGAGCGGGCTGTCGGAAACTGACAGCCGAATGCGCTCTGCAACTTTCATCGCATAGGCAAGCTGAGTGTCGGGAAGCAGGACGAGAAACTCATCGCGACCGATGCGACCGATGTGATCGGACGGACGAAGCGTGTTGCCGATGCGACGAGAAAGTTCTTTCAAAATCACATCGCCTACTGCATGGCCCAGCCCTTCATTGACGCGCCTGAAATTGTCTATATTGAGCAGCATGCCAACCAATTGAGCACCGGCTCTGCCGGCTCGGTTTTGCTCCGCTATCAAAGCTTGCTCCAGCCCGCGAACATTCAAAACTTCCGTCAACAAATCTTTGTTAGCCAGCTTATCGAGATGGCTCTGCGCCGAGCCCAATTGATCTTCCAACAATTGATTTCGTTCTCTCAAAGACTCGACAGCATTCTGCCAATTCTTCGACATGAGAAATGTCCCCAGTCCAAGCAAACCGAGGAAGGTCATCAGCAGCACACCGACCAGGACTTGATAATTAGGCAGCGAACTGTATTGCGCAATACGCTCCTCCAATAGCTTGATCTGATCGTTTTCCAGCTGCTCAACAGATGACGCTGCTGCATTCGATTTCACCAGCGCGTTGTCGGACAAAACAATAGATGTCGCCGGCTTTGCATTTTTGTCTTTGCGAGAGTTCATGGCCACGCGCATTGAGCCAATCGAAGCTTCCAGCTCGCTTTCCAAATGCCGGACGCGCTCGGCTGTCGGAGCATCGTCCGAATCTAAAGTTCGCAAGGAGAAAAGCCGCTCATTGACGCGAGAGACTGATTCATTGAAATCATCGGCATGGCGCACATCGCCGGACAGAACAAAATCTCTGTGCTGAAGCTGCGCCTCGCGAAAGTCTGTCAGGATGCTCTGCAGGTTATCGAAAACTTTCTGACGATGCTCGATCCACTGCTTGATTTCTCGCGCTCCCGGATGCACGAGATAGGGGCTGAAGAGCGCCAGAGCTACGGCAACCAGGGCTATACCGAAGCCGATAAAAATTTTCTTTTCGCTCGACCAGCCGTTGAGCATCGCAGGACCAGGAGAAACAAGGGCTAATTGTGACTGATATCTCTTTTAGCCTTTAGTAGTACTTCACCTATAGCATGCCACAAAGATCAAGAAACATCTTGGCAAAGATAATATTGGACGTTTATAGAGCTTTTGCTTCCTTCTCTATCAACAAATGCCCGTTTGCCCCGCTGGATGAGGGTTTTAATATTCATGCCACAAGTTTGACTGCTTCGTCGCTTAAATTTGGCGAACTAGTGCATTCCGCCCTTACTACATATCCATCGTCCTCCCGCCTTTTTGCGAGCAAAGGAGAGAACATGAGCGCAGTTTATAACGCACCGGAAAACGGTGAGCATTCGCGTGCAACCGAATCTTTGACTTCCGACAAACCACAGTTCGATTTGAAACAACTTTATTCTGATACCGCCACAGCCAATTACCGATCGAATTCTTCAAACGAAAACGCAATCCACCAACTCGACTTCGATGAGCCAATCAATTTTGAACAGCAGAGTGCAATGAATGTTGCCAGAACATTCGCCTCTTTCGACAATCGTTCGAGCAACAATAGTGGTTTAGAGAACTTTGACAGAGAAGACGTCGGCAAAATGGTTGAAGTCTTCGGTGACATGCTGCAAATGCAAAACTCGATCCATCAAGGCGATCGCAAGGACGCGAGCCAATGGTTGGGTGAATTGCGCAGAGATTTGAAATCGTTCGCCAAAGGTGTTTTTGATGAGCCTTCAGGAAACGATGACTGCAAACATCCGTGCAACGATGAAGAACAAATCGCAGAAGAGTACGGTCCGGAAGAACATGGTTCGCATGAAACCGGTTCAGAGAACGGGGCAGAAAAATACTGCCCGGAAAACACTACCGAAGAATCGGGCACAGAGTCAGGTGGTGAAAGCGGCACCGAAAACTGTGAGGGAAGTATTGAATATACAGGCTCAGGCATGGAAGGGTATACGCCCGAAGACACCATGGTGCTGCTGTCCAATGATATGCAACAACTTTCATCTGCGCTTGCCAGTGGTGACATGGAAGCTGCTCAACGCATCATGTCGCGCATGAACCGCCACATGTCATTGTTGATGCAGCATTTCAACAAACAAAATGGCGAGGACGATCTTGGGATGAATTTCGACCCGGATGATCCACGCAACATAGAGGTGCGCAGACCTTCTGATGACTTTTTACGCGGACGAAGACCGAACGATGGTCCAGTAGCACGGACGGGTCCAGACCCCGAGCTTGGAATCGATTTGCCGTTTCCCAATTTGGGGATCAGAAATCCGATAGATTCGCTGCCGCATTTGCCGAATCCTGGTGACATAATCGGCAGCCTTCCTCAATTGCCAAATCCCGGTGACATAATCGGCAGTCTGCCTCAACCTCCGAATCCTGCTGAAATAATCGGTCACCTGCCACAACCGCCAAATCCGCGAGATCTCCTCGACAATCTTTTCGGAGGTTTGTTCTAAAAATCTGTTCGCATTACCAACGTCTATTCAAAAAGGGAAAAAGCGCCGCTTAACACGGCGCTTTTTTGATGTTTCGAAATTCGGTTGTTAGTAGATGTAGAGCATCTCACGGAATTTCGGGAGCGGCCACAACGAGTCATCAACCATCAATTCCAACTCGTCGGCAACCGTTCTTACTTCATTCATCGCCGGAATTACACGCTGTTGATAGAACTTCGCTTCCGCTGTATGTTCATCATCAATGTGATCTTCACCACGCTGCTCGTGACGCAACATATCCAGCACTTCAATCGCGGTTTTTAGGCGAGCGATTCTGTCCGAAACGTCCTTCAGCATATTTTCTTGATGTGCCAGATTGATGCCGGCTACCGCTGATTTGGTTTGAACAATAGCTGTTGCCAAACGGGTTTGATACTCGATGGCGGCTGGAAGGATCATGGTCGTTGCCATACTGGAAGTGAGCAACGATTCAACGTTGATGACTTTGCAGTAATTTTCCAAAAGGATGTGATAGCGACTGACTAATTCATCTTCTTTAAGAACACCGTAGCGCTCGAAGAGTTCTTTGGCTTCTGGTGCAATCAACACCGGCAGCGCTTCGGTGAAATTCCTCAAGTTTGCCAAGCCGCGACGAGCGGCTTCTTCATGCCATTGTTCGGAGTAGTTGTCTCCGTTAAACAACACACGTTTGTGGTCCGAAAGTGTTTTCACAAGAACATTGTTGATGGCCGATTTGAGATCGCCACCTTTCTTGTGGGCTTTTTCAATTTCATCGGCCAAATGATCCATCGAATCTGCCACCATCGTGTTCAACACGGTGTTAGGCATAGCGACAGATTGGCTGGAGCCGACAGCGCGGAATTCGAACTTGTTGCCGGTGAAAGCAAAAGGTGAAGTGCGGTTGCGATCCGAGTCATCTTTGAGAATATTCGGCAGCATCGAAACACCGGACTGCACCATGTTGGAGGCTTTCTTGTCGCCGGCTTTGCCGGAGATGACATTATCGACTACTTTGGTGAGCGCATCACCGAGATAGATGGACATGATCGCTGGCGGAGCTTCATTGGCTCCCAGACGGTGATCATTACCGGCGGTGGCAATGCTGGCACGCAAGAGAGTCGCATATTTGTCGACGGCACGAACTACAGCAGCGAGCACAACCAGGAATTGAAGATGCTCTTGCGGATCATCGCCCGGCTCGAGCAGGTTGTTGCCTTGATCGTCGGCAAGCGACCAGTTGTTATGCTTACCGCTTCCATTGACTCCGCTGAATGGTTTTTCGTGGAAAAGGCAGCGGAAACCATGCTTTTGCGCAGTCTTTCGGAAGACTTCCATGAGAAGCATATTGTGATCGGTGGCTAAATTGCAGCTTTCGAAAACTGGAGCTACTTCAAATTGTGCCGGAGCGACTTCGTTGTGACGCGTCTTTACCGGCACGCCCAATCTGTACAGCTCATGCTCAGCATCCATCATGAAGGCGAGAACGCGTTCGCGAATCGATCCCCAATAGTGATCTTCCATTTCCTGCCCTTTGGGTGGGCGGGCGCCGAACAATGCGCGACCGGCACTGATGATGTCGGGACGGCTGTTATAGAACGCCTCATCGATCAAGAAATATTCTTGTTCAGGGCCGACAGTGCAGGTGACGCGTTTTACTTCTTTGTTGCCGAGCGTATGCAGTAATCGAACGGTGGAATTGCTTACTACTTCAAGCGAACGCAAGAGCGGTGTTTTTACGTCGAGTGCGTGCCCGCTGAACGAGCAAAAGACGGACGGAATACAAAGAGTACGTCCATTGGCGCTATCCATGAGGAAAGCGGGGCTGGACGGATCCCATCCGGTATAACCGCGCGCTTCGAATGTTGACCGAATACCACCGGAGGGGAAACTGGAAGCATCGGGCTCGCCTTGCACCAGGTTTTTTCCGGAGAATTCCAGCACTGCGCCGTCTTCAACATTTGAGACGAGGAACGAATCGTGCTTTTCTGCAGTGTATCCGTGCAGAGGAACAAACCAGTGAGTAAAGTGGGTGGCACCACGGGCGATTGCCCAGTCTTTCATAGCATTAGCTACTGTATCAGCCATTGCCGGATCGAGTTGCTCGCCATGATCGAGACAACGTACAACGGCTTTGTACACGGCTTTCGGCAAGACGGCACGCATGGTCTGCCGGTTGAATACGTTTGTACCGAAAATTTCATTGACTGGATGGCTGGCATAATCAATGGATGTTGCAAGCGGCTGTCTGTCGGCAATCGATGCCACAGCTCTCTTGCGACTATTTGAATGTGCGCTGCTTTCCTTCGACACGTGTATTTTGGACCTCTTCTCGTTGTGATTAATTGTATAAGTCATTCTGCCCTCGCTTTCCGCCTGCTGTGCGCCTTCTAAAATTGTCGATTGAAATTCTTTTTTTGAAATTCAGTCTCTATTAAGGGTTTTAAATTCCAATTGCTTTGAGTATTACTCTCTTCTTGCGCTGTCCATCGAACTCTGCGTAAAAGATTTGCTCCCACGGACCCAGATCTAACTTCCCTTCGGTTACCGGCACCATTACCTGGTGATTAATCAAGATCCGCTTTAAATGCGCATCTCCATTATCTTCACCGGTCTGGTGATGTTTATAATCGGGATTGACCGGTGCCAGCTTTTCAAGCCATTCACCAATGTCGTGTATCAATCCCTGCTCCCAATCATTTATATATACTCCAGCCGTGATGTGCATGGCTGAAACAAGAATAAATCCTTCCCGAAGCCCGCTCTCCGTAAGGAATTCCTGTACTTCATCAGTAATTCGTATAAATTCCTGTCGCTTCTTGGTATCGAACCACAAATACTTAGTATGCGACTTCAGCGAGTCGGAAACCTTCACGGCTGCTTGCTCCCGTATATGCAATCATCAGCTCGCGGAGTATATCTTTTAAAAATATGCGCGCACGAGCCCGGTATTAGAGTTTACGCCTATTCCATTTAATGTTCTAGTATTTGCTAAGTTTCAAATCACGCAGCAATCAGCATCTTGAGCGCATAGCCTGAATTCGCTGCGCATATGGCCCGGATATCCGGCGTCACAAAAGCTCTTCAGCGCCTCAAATTGCCGTCGACAAGAGCTGAGGCGCCGATGCCGGTTATGGTTGAACGGATGAGTGTTGGACCACCGTCTTCCAGATTCAGCTTTCTTGCCAGGCGCGACGAAAAACTATTGTTAGCAACCCCAAAGTCGATGCCCGCGGCAGTCGACGTCAGACCGGCCGTGTCCGCGCGCTTGATAGTCGAAAGAGTACTCCAGGGATTAAATTGCTTGGTTTGATTGAATGCTCGCAGCGCATCATCAAAGTCCAGCCGCACACCCGGTTGCAAATTGGTCAAGCTAAGCGTCTGCGTATCTGCCTTGGCGACGTAATCATGCAGAAATGCCTGTCTCGTCTTGCCCTCCAGGACAACTGCTCGGACATGGGCGTTAGAACCGGCTGCTATAGGCTCGTTGCCCAAGCCGATGTAAGCGACAAGATTGTCGTCGCCAGCCTTAATTAGCCCAACAGCGTCTTTAGGGACAGCTCTCCAGTCCTTAACGGTGGGCACAAGTGGCTGCGGCACCCCAGGATCATGCAAGTGAATTGAAACTTGCCCCGGCTTCTGCACCACGCCTAATTCAACGGCATCGGCTGTTCCAGGCAGCTTCCAACTCATTCTGCCGGTGGTCGGATCAATCATGCGCCCGTATTCCACCGAGTAAGGCTTCTGCGCAGGCAGTGTACGAGCGGCTCCGATCAGATCTATCGTATCCTCACCGGTCATCAAGCTGGTCCGGAGCTTAGTGCCTGGACCACGGAAGAGCATCTCATCGGGCAGCATTCGGCGCAGTGGAAACTCCAACTTTTCGGCTATTCCGAATGATATGTTTCGCGCCAAACCATTCTTTTCTACCGCAGCCAGAGCCAGTTTGCTGCCAAAACCTGCAGCCGGCAGAGTTTCCACGAAAAGCGCACCCTCGTGCCCTATCCCTTTTGCGCCTCTTTGCGCAAGCAACGAGCGGTCTGCCGACGAATTCGCATCGCCTGCCTCATCAAGGAATGCCGAGATTTTAGGTGTCAATCGAAGGCCTTCAGCAATCAACGCCGTTCCGGCCACTAAAGCACCGATTACTGGCGCTCGGCGCATCAATACGGTAGCTCCATAACCAACAGCGCCGCCGATCAGCGTATTCTGCGCGACCTGACCGGGTCTCTGGGTCAAATCGCTATATACTTCGTCGAAAATCGCGCCAGGAGCCCGCGTCAGCGTTTGTCCAACGACCGACAATTGATTTTCTGTTCTTTGTGACCAACCTTCCGTCACTGGGTTCTTCCACGCGATTTAAGAGACTAGGCCATATCTTATGGATGAGAATGGCCCCAGTCATTGGGGAAAGTACGTGGAAACGCCAAACACTCACAGGCTGGCATTCCGGCCACGCTTAAGGCAGTGAAAAGATTAAACGGGTTGAAAAACGGCTCAGAGAGTCTTTTTGCCGGGTTTGACGCTAACTTTCACACCAGGCGGCAGAGTGCCGCTTTTCACTTTTTCGGCGCCCTGCTCGTTTTCAGCCTTTCCGCCTTGGCTTTCACCGGCGTCAGGCGCTGCCGATTTTGTTTTAGCTTCTTCTGCTTTTATGACTTCCAGCCGTCTTTTTGCTTCAAACTGACCAGGATCGACATTAAGAGCGCGATTGTAAGCCGCGATTGCTCCATCGACATCACCTTTTCGCTCATCGACTCGCCCAAGATGCGCCCAGAGTCCGGCATGAGTTGGGCTAAGCTTGATCGCTTTCTGAAGTTCGTCGGAGGCTAATTTGAAATCGCCCTTTGTTTCTGCCATCCAGGCCAGGTCTACATGCAGAGCGGCAGCTTGCGGCGCCAATTTAACAGCCTGTGCCAATTGACTGAACGCCTGATTTGGCTCACCTTTATCCGAGAGAAGATAGGCAAAATCAGCATGCGCATAAGGATCGTCCGGATCGGCCGCAAGGCTGTCTTTATAGGTGTCTTCAGCCAGGTCGAACTCGCCTTTGCTGGCCAGTGCGAATGCCAGTGAGCGTTTGATTGCCGCATTGGTCGGCGTAAAATCCAGCGCCCACTTCAATTCGGCTATAGCGTTATCCCACTTATCTTTCTTTCCATACTCCAGGGCTTTGCGATAATGCAATTTTGCGCCACGCGCCTTCAGCTCTACCTTTTCGCCGTCCGTCAGCGGGATCGGCTCACCCATACCAATCACCATCATCAGTTCGGCAAGTGCGCGCATCGGATGTCCTCTCATGAGAGACACCACGCAATAGTCTCTGTGAGCCGCTTTCATAAGTGGCATGTACATAATCGCCGCTTCCAACTCGAGCTCGCTCATTTTAAAATCGAACTGAGACAGGTAAAAACGCGCCAGATCGAAATGGTCGAGAGCCTGTGATTGAGCCAGTTGCTCAGCCGCGGCATCGACTTGCCTGACCAACTTTCCGTCTTTGCGAATAGCAATGTCGCCACTGTCTTGGACGGTCTCTTGCGTTTTGATCAGCGCCGGATCTTCCTGAACGGCTGCGTTGCCTGCCCAGCTCGCAGGTGAAGTCAAATTTGCCGATGCCAACAGCAGAGTAAAAGCAAATGCGGGCAGAAAGCGCTTCGCGCGAGGATCAAACACTTTTGAGAGTTCCTCCAAAGAACGAACAGATGTATGAGGCAGCGACCAAATTACGAGAATACGAATGAGAACGACTGCTGGAAAACATTATGGCGCAAGGACCTGTATCAACAAATGACCTAAACAATTACAGACTTTCAGTGTTTACCCCAGTGCCAATTTTCAATTTGCGCCCCTGTTAGCGAGAAGCAGGATCACTGACTGCAACTATGGACATCTCATGCTGATCGGCAAAGCGAATCATCTCTTCTTGCTCGACCATCATCACTTCTCCGGCCGCCAATGCCAAAATGCCACCAGGCTTCTTAGCCACCATCGCATTCAGCGTTCGCAGTCCGGCTGCCGGAATATCAAAACGTTGGTCCTGAACCGGACGCGCCACCTTAACCACCACAACCGGTCCGTCAGCTAAATGCACGCCCCTGCGGATCGTTTCATCAGTCCCTTCGATGGCCTCGATGGCGATAATCATGCGATCGCGAACCACCACAGTTTGACCAATTTCCATGCGAGCAAGCTCTTTTGCAATCTTGTATCCAAAGTCGATATCGACATATTCTGCGGCTGTCGGCTGCCTGTTAGTCATGACGCCGACCTGCGGAAATAGTTGCGGCAAAAATTCCGACTGGGTGACGACTCGCATTCCGTGGCTTTCCATAAAGCCGCCGACAGCAGTCTGGATGCTGCCGTCGTTGAGATTTGCCAGCTTGCTCATCTCTTTAATGGCGGTCAAATCGATTTTCAGGATATTGCGCAACAATTGAACTTTGTTCAACTTGCCGATAAAAACTACGTCTTCAACACCTTGCTCTTTCAGCCAGCTGATGTTGCGTCTCAGCAACCCGGGCGGCGAGTGAAGTACAGCGTCGCACAAGGGCTGCATTCGCGCAAAAGCGTCATCAGTCAGACAAAGCGAAACGACTTTATAGTCGCGTTCCTTCGCCGATTGCGAGAGCATCTGCGGCAACTTTCCGTCTCCGGCGATGACGCCCAAGACTCGCTTTGTGCTTGTTCCTTTCATTTCTTTTGCAGTCAATGAACCGAGCATGTCTGACTAAAACTCCCACCAGCGCAGGATCAAACGCCTGAGTCTACCACTTTCTTGGCATCTAATTCCGAACCCTCGTTAATGCTTCAAGAGTGCGCAAAGCTGAACGGTCCGGCACAATACGAGATTTTGACATCCGCTCTGAGCATTTTCCAGGCTGATTGTCTAAAATGCGTTCTAGATATGCTTAAAATGCAGACAGGTGCAGGAGCCATGCGCTTCCAACAAACTTGACATCGCCGTTTGCACCGCATTAAACTGAACTAAGACCGCCGGTGAGCTTTCATCCCGGCAACTCCGGAGAGTTTTGATGAAATTATTTGCCCTGACATCATGGTCGGCTTTCGTAGCCCTTTACTTGATGGGCAGCGCGTGGCAAGAGGCACAGGCGCAGGGATACGCGACAGACAATCCCAATATGAAAAACTTCTACATGGCGCGCCGGCAAATCACGATCACCGATGAAGCGCCTGCAGTCAACGACCAGCGAACCAATCCCCAACCAGGAGCCGCCGGCGCCGGACCGGGGATGGCACCGGGAATGGGTCGTGCACTGCCTAAAGCCGGATGGACACCATATTCTCAATTTGTCCCAGGCTTGAGCACCACTCTTCCAAAAACCGCCAATGGCGTTCCTGTGCCGGTGACACAAGCTCCGCCCAACCCGACCGGTATGCGCGGCAAAGCCGGCCAATTGAAAGGCTCGAAAAGATCGGAAGA
>PNKB01000009.1 GCA_013997645.1 Cyanobacteria bacterium PR.3.49 | reverse complement strand
CTTTCCTTGGCAATTGCGCGTTCCGCATCCATGTCCACTGCTACCGGAATTCCACCGCCATTGGCATCAGCCGTGGCAATCTCAGGAGAGAAAACACCGTCTTTATTCGGAGGAGCGCCTGTCTTAGGAGCGCCTGTCTTGAGCGTTTCTCCTGACTGCCCTTTGATCTCGACATGGCTGAGCTTGGTCGGATCCGTCGTAACGCTGGAAGTGCATCCGCAAATCATTGTTGCGCAAATCAATAGAGCGGCCTTAGCCACCGGAAAAGTTTTTGTAGACGATTTCATAGTATGTGCCTGAAAAGCAAAAGGCGTGAAAGCCTAGGGAAGCAAAGGCGCGTGCCCGACACCGGGCATAACCTTCGGCTCCTTTATTTTAGAAGCATGCAGGTTGCGTCTCAAGCTCGCTTCCGGAAGCGGAGGCGGGACCATTTCCATTTCTTCTTCTTGCCCACGAGCTTTCTCGAGGGTTTGCATGTCTTTCGCTTTGCCCAAAAGCAAGCGGATACGCGCATTTACCTTAGTGACATGCTGATCGGGCACGGCATTCTGATAAAGCAGATCAACCAGCGTGCGCGCAGCATGGTAATACTCTTTGCGTTGCTCCAAAAGCTCAGACAGAGCAACACGCAGAAGCAAATCGCGTGGCTTCTCTTCCTTCAATTTGTTCAGACGCTCGATCGCCGCTTCCACAGTAGCTGGATCGGGGCTGGAGTAAGCCATCTGGTGGTAGGCGACATAATAGGCAGGATTCAGCTCCGTAGCCGCCGCATACTCTTTGACGGCTTCTTTATTGGAGCCGGCGCGCTTGTAGAGCTCGCCCAGGGCAAAATGAGTTCGGTAATCTTTGGGGTAGGCGGCCAAATTCTCTCTGGCCACCTTGAATTCGGACTCGCTGGGAGGGACTTTGGCCGGCTCTGCAGCTGAGACAACAAGGTTGACGGAAGACAGCAAAAGCGCTGCCAGAGCGCCCGTTCGAAAGGCTCTCTTAGCTTTGCTCTTTAGAGCGATGCTTTGAATTTTAAACATGCGCAATGCCAACCGGATTCCCGTAGAGGGGCTTACGCCCAGCCGGGGTATAGTCGCCCGTATCGGGGCAATTTGTCAACAGTTCTACTCTTTACCTTTGCGAATACTCAGCATGAAGTGCCCTTCAGGCGCTTCGTTTTCGGCTTCAACACTGTGCCCTTCCTGCTTTACGCTCGACGAAACACTCTCGACAGGTTCGCCTCCGTCCAGCAAAACCCTCACCAAATCGCCCTCTTGAATCTTGTCAAGAAAGAGACGGGTTTTAACAAAATTCATCGGACAGGCTATTCCACGCAGGTCTAAATCAAATTCAGCCATCTGGTCAAAACTCCCTTCGACAAAGCCTGTGGCACTTTTCGCGTTTTTCAAATGCAAAATTCATGTCCAGGCTAATAACAAAACTCTAAACACTAAGACTCGCTAAAGCACTGGCTGGGGAAACAGCCGTCTCGGTCGGGGCAATCCGCCACAGTACTGTATCGGCGCCATTCTTTGAGAAAACAGTCGCGTTTGAGCGCGTACTCTTTAAGATTAAGCAGTACTTCCAGCGCCTCCTTGTCGTTTTCCTGGCCTAGACACAGAAGGCAAAACATCTCGTCCGTGTTTCCCAAGGTCAAATTCATGACTTGTTTGCGCAAACACAGCGCCTGCTTGCAATTCGAGCAAACCGCCGGCAATTCATCGAGAGCTGAGTTTTGTACTTCTTCCAAAAGATGAAAGTCCTGAGATGTGAATGCCCCGAGAGTCGAACGGACAGAGAAACGCCGGAGAGCTGGTACAGTAGCACGTTTTGCCGGTTTCAAAACTAATACGGGGGACATATACGCAACCTGCTGCGTATTCTCCTCCTTACTTAACCTTAATTACTAATCTACTGTAGGGATCTCCTCGACACCGTTTTTAGGCATATGACGCCACCCAATTCACAGGAACTACAGAGCGACCTGCAGCCACCGCAGGTATCCCCTCTAGCCAAGGACACAGCGGTTAGCCGCATGCTTTTGGAAACAACCGGGATTTATGGTCCTAGTTCGAGCGCGCAGGTCCTGGCGCAGGCGGCAGAGAAAAAAGATTCCAGTGTTGCAACCAAACAGACCGTTGCCGATTTTGCCGGAAGCCTGACTGCAGGCGTTTCCGGCGTCGTTGCTTATAGTCTGGTCAATGCCGCTACCCGAGGTGCCTACCGCGCCGCCTCCATTCCTTTGGCCATGTTGGCAGGCAGCGTTTCGAAATATTCGGTCAAAACCGGCGCAGAACATATGCTTCTGGAGGAAAAAGACCGCACCGCGTCCAAGGCTGATTTGGCTTGGGGTGCAGTAGATGGATTAGCCGGCGTGGTCGGCAGCGCCGTCGATCAAAGAGTTTCCAAAAAATATTTGATGGACATTGGGCGCAAAGCTCTGGGCACTAATATTTCCAATGACACGGCTGTGGAAGGGGCCAAAGTCATCATCAAAAATTCCGGGCTGGAAGCTATTAAACACAATATTGTGCGCGGCATGGCAGGCGGCGCGGCCGGTACTTTCGTGTGGAGCGCCCCCAGAAGAATTTATGAAAATGCCGGTGAATTTGCAAAAGATCCTGGCGACGCTTTAGTTTCCACCGCATCGCAAATGGGACAAGATGTGGCCTTCGGCACACTCTTCGGCGGAGCGCTAACCGGCGCAGGCACTGCTCTTTTTAGAGGCAAACAGATTTCGCAGGAATTGGGAGCGTTCGTAAAAAGCGATGCAAATGTTATGCGCATCGACGGCAGATTCGTCGGCGACTTCCACAGCAATTTAGATCAACTGCCTTACATGAAAACGGCGCTGGATGGTCTCAATGCCAAGTCAGCAGCAAAAGGAACACCGACAAGTTTTGATATCACCGGCGATGCCCTTTCCGGGCACGTGAATTTCGCTTTCACGAAAGGCGGCAAAGTCGAATACGAAACTCTCATCGACATGCAAGCCAAAAAGATTATCTTGGGCAATCACGAACACGACGCACCGGGCGGGCTTTTCGACGTTCCGCGCTGGGGCAAAATGATGCGCCCGATTTTGGAAAAGAATCCCAATGTTTCCGTAATTAACTCCAATTTGGACGTCAGCGCATATCCTGAATATCACGGACTGACCAAGCCATACGTGATCGAGGAAGTGATAGCTCCGTGGGGCAAAACCAAAGTCGCAACCATCGGTTTGACCACTGATGAAGGCGCTGTCGGCATGATCAGATACAACGATGTGGAACAATCCGCGATTAACGCGATAAGAGATTTGAACGCGCAGGGCATCAAACATATTGTTCTTGATACACACATCGGTCTGGGCCAGGACGTGCAATTAGCCAAAAGACTGATCGCCGAAAACCTTGTCGTTTCCCGGATTCAAGGCGGGCACAGCCACAGCATCACACCAATACCGATGTGGGTCGGTCCGGAAAAAAGTTGGCTAGGGCGAACTATCGATCAATTGAGAGGCAAACCGGTCGGCGGCAGTCACGAAATTCCCATTATGCATGCCGGTGCCGGCGGCAGATGGATAGGCAATTTCCAATCGGCGATTAATGAAAACGGCACAGCCAATCGATACTTCACTCGCGGCAATCTCGTTTCACTCACCAATGGCGTTGCACCCGATGAAACCGTTGCCCAATCTATCAGATCGGCAATTCCAGAGCGATCGGCATTGACGCAGGAAAGCTACGGCGCAACAGCACTCGGAAACTACAGCGCACGCGGCTTGCGCATTCGCGAAACAGCGCTCGGCAATCTCGTGTCCGATGCCATACGCACAGGACTGAAGCCGACGCTGGGCGACGATCTCGTGGTCATGACACATTCAGGCGGCATTCGCGATCAAATTGTCGCAGGCAAGGAATTGACGCGCCTGGATATAGCCAATTTGGTGATGAACGCCGGCAAGAAAGAAGGTGAAATCAAAGAGCTGGTCAATGTTCGCATGACCGGAGATCAGATAAGACAAGGTCTGGAATATGGCGTTCGCGATCTTCATCCACCGGAAAAACCAAGTGTCGCATCCAGATTCAAACAGCTCTTCTTCCCGCAGGTCGATGAAATCCCGCAAGATCTCTCGGGCAATTTCGTACAGGTAAGCGGCCTCAAATATTCGATCGATCTGAGCGGTCAACCATGGGCGCCCGGTCAAACCGCCAGCCGCATCAACAATGTGAAAATCCAAACGGCAGACGGCAGTTACGTTCCTATCGACATGCAAAGGAACTACAATGTCGTTACCCGTCTGCATCCCGTTCACAAATGGACTAAAGCCGGAATGTTCGGAGCAGAGCGCACACTCGATGATGTGGCGCAGCAATTACAGATGAAACCAGTGGAAGTTTCGCAGGTCGACCTGATCGCCAACTATATTGCCGGCAAGAATTTTGCCCCCCAAAACTTCTCCAATGTCGAAGGAAGAATCACCAACAATACCCAGACCGTTCGCAAACTTCCTGTCAAAGTAGGAGTTTCGGTGGTCGCCCAACCGTCGGTCAGAGCAGTCGAAGACAACCTCGACCGCCGCTAGAATTAAGAACCAAGAATTAAGAACCAAAAATGAACAACGAAAAATGAAGGACTGGAAAATATTTCTTCTGTCATTTGCCTTTTGGCTGATGCCCGCCGGCACAGCGGTTCTGGCACAAAGCAACACAGTGCTGCCCGAAATTTCACCAATTCCATCGCAGCCGCCGCCTGCGTTTCAGCCGCCACCGTCAGGCACGCCACCAGCATCGCCTTTCAATTTTCGACAATTCAATGATTCGCAAGGAATGCCGCCACCAGGTAATTCAATTCAACCAAATTTCATTCCACAGCCGGGACTGACGCCGCAGCTGGAGCCGATTTCGGACGATATCAGAGACCCTTATATTCGAGGCAAGCTGCTGATCAGACAAGCCACTCAATTGATCTCAAACGGTCAATTGGATGAGGCAATTTCGCTCTTACAGAAATCAATGGACTATCGCCGGGTCGATCCGACCCCACAATTCCTGCTCGGTTTGATTTATGACCAGAAAGGCAGTTTGCAAGCGGCGCTCAGCAATTACACGCTGTCCGTCAAGAAAGCCACCGCACTGGGCATGGACTCTTCCCAATTGCGTATTAATCTGGGCAACACGCTCTTCAAGCTCAATTACATGAAAGAAGCCGAGTTCGACTATAAGCGAGCTATTGAGATCGACGACAAAAATGAGATTGCTCACCTCAACTACGGGCGTTTGCTTCTTTTCAAGGCAGACTATGCCGGCTCGTTCAAGGAGCTGCAGCGCGCGCACGAGCTCATGGCTACAGACCCCAACCTACCGCTCTACGAAGCGCTTGCGCTCAAAGGACTGGGCAATGTCGAAGGATCGCGCCAGCAGCTGCAGGTTTTTCTAGACAGAGCCAAAGGAATCAATTCCGATCCTAAAGTTATCAACATGGCCGAAAAACTGCTTGCCGGCACGAAATGAGCGATTATCCTCAGCATATGCTTATTTGAGATTTGTTTTACTCAACACTTTGACGATAGATTTTTCTATATGGTTATCCTAAGCAGAATATACAAAGAGAATTGTTTTCATGGTGACCAAAAGAGCCGACGTCAGAGTCGAAAAAGACGAGTTGGGCGAAGTATTTTTGCCCGCTAAGGCTTATTACGGCGCCCAGACATACAGATTGAAAGATATTCTGCCGACCAGCGGGCTGAAAACACACCCGCGTTTGATCGATGCCCTCTTGCTTGTGAAAAAAGCGTGCGCAGCTGCCAATCTCGACAGCAAGCGCATCGAGCCCCAGGTTGCACGGGCAATCATGCAAGCTGCTGACGAAGCGTATGGGGGCCAATGGCGCGATCAGTTCGTCGTAGAAATTCTTTCGTCCGGAGCAGGCACCGCCCTTAATATCAACATCAACGAAGTTCTGGCCAATCGCGGTCAAGAAATTTTAGGCGGCGCTTTAGGCAGCTACGACATCATTCACCCGGTGCATCATGTCGATCTGGCCCAATCGCCCAATGATGTTTTCCCAACAGCAATGCGCATTGCCGTGCTTCTTGCCGCAAAAGAGTTCGAGCCTGTTTTGCTGGATTTGGAACGTTTGCTCAGACGCAAATCTCTGGAATTTGAGCGAGTCATCAAAATGGGACGCAGTCATTTGCAGGACGCGTTGCCGATTACACTCGGGCAGGAATTCAACGCTTTCGGATCTTCGATAGAACGTTGCCTGAAGCGCTTGAAAGAAGCGGGAGTCGGCCTTACGGAATTGAATATTGGCGCCACACACGTGGGCACCGGACTGGGTGCGGACAGCAATTACATCCATGCGGCAGTAGAACGTCTTTCGCAATATACAGGCATTCGCCTTAGGCAATCCGACGACTTTTTCCGCATCTCTCAGTCGATGTCCGACTTTGTCGAATTTTCATCAGCCTTGAAAGAACTGGCTGTAGAGCTGACCAAAATCGCCAATGATTTGCGGTTGCTTTCGTCCGGACCTAAAACTGGATTCAGTGAAATCACAGCGCCGGAGCTGATCGTGGAGCGTTCATTGATACGACCGAATACTTTGCCAAATCGCCGCGTTCCCACCCTTGTCGAATGCATCAACATGGCTTCCAGTCAGGTTTTCGGCAATGATATCGTGGTTGCACTGGCGGCGCAGTCCGGTCAGTTTGAGTCGAATGTGATGACACCGCTGATCATTCACAATATTCTGCAGTCTCTGGACTTGCTGCGCAGCACGATCGAACCGTTTAACAGCAAGTATCTGCGCGCCATCACCGCCAACCACGCCGCTTGCAATTTGCAGATGGAAGAAGCTGGAGTGGTGCTTGCAGTCGTCAGCAAAAGATTGGGCGAAAAACGCGCTCAGGACCTGGCGCGCGAAGCCGCGCAAGCAGACCTCACCTTGAAAGATCTGGTAATACAAAGAGCGCTAATTGCCAAAGAAGAATTGGATCGCATGCTCTCATACAAAGAATTGACCAGCATGAATGCAGCGTTTTCGTCGCCCGACGATGGCGATACCACCGGTGGTGCAGGCAATCAATAGGCGGATTTGAGTCACTTCCAGCGATCTATCTATATGTTCGTGCTGATCGTTTAAGATCGTTTTTTTTCAATTTGCACTGATGTTTAGTTCACATGAAGAAATATGAAACTGATCGCTTCATTTTCTTCAGGTATTGGCAGCCGGTTATTCGGTACCATATGAAGCTTCAAGACCCCCTTTTGGAAACACTTTCGAGGTAGATCCGAGTTTATGCTGACTGGATATCGGTTCGAGATGATCGTCGGCTGCATGAGATCTGGGAAATCCAGCGAGCTCATTCGCAGAATCGAACGCGCCCGCCTGGCGTACTTGCCCACGATCATTGTGCGCCCTGCCACCGATACGCGCTCGAAACCAAATCAAATCGAATCCCGCAATGGACTGCAATCGAGAGCGATCGTGGTCGAGACCGCGCGCGATATTTTGAAGTATTCGTCCCACGCAGTGGTAATCGGCATGGACGAATGCCAGTTTTTCTCGAGTGACGTGCCCGAAGTGGTGCAAGCCCTGCTGCGCCAGAAGAAAAAAATCATCGCCTCCGGCCTGGACCTCGATTACAGAGGCAAGCCCTTTGGACCGATTCCGGAACTGCTGGCTATGGCAGACCGCGTGGACAAGCTTCTGGCAGTTTGCCGCAAGTGCGGCTCCGACTTTGCCTGCCGCACTCAGCGTATGGTCAATTCCAGCGAACAAATCTTAGTGGGCGATGCGCAGTACGAGGCTCGCTGCCTTTCATGCTTTGAGCCGCCTAGCGAATACCAGTTAAAACTGGAGCTGGAGGGTGAATTGCATCCGGAAGTGCCGCATTTGCTCGATTGCAATCCGGACGATACGGAAAGCCCAATCGGCGAAGTGTTGCCGCTCTTGAACATAAACACTTTTTAATATATTTAACAAAACCCCTTTGAAAGTTACCGCCAATTCGTCATGGGCATATCTCAGGCAGCCTTATGTACTGAGAGGAGCTTTTTATGTGTACTTGGCGTACCGCCCTGGTTGATTTCTTTACCTTCAAATGGCTGAGACGAGAAGCCCAGCCTGCTGATGGACCGAATGGAAAACCGGAGCAACTGAAAACCATCTGGAAAGATACGTTCAACCGTCTTGAAGCTTATGCTCCGGAAATGCCGGAAGAGCCTCTGCATGAACACCAGCCTGAGGTCATAAACATGGCCCAGGAAGCTCGTGCACGCAAAACCGCGAGCGACCTGCCCACCCACCAGTTACCCGCGTCGAAAACTTGCAATGACTTGCAAGCCTGGTTCGGAGAATCGGTGGCCACCTGGGATCCGGCGGTCAACGCGCACAACGTAGACAGCAGCGAAAAACAGGACAAAATTCGCCGCGCTACGCGCTGGACGAAAGAAACACACTCCCGATAATCAAGCATCACACTTGTTGTAAAGCGGCGAGACAAGAAATTTGAATCTGCTGAAACCCGGCAGGGATCGGCTCGACGTCCACCCCACGCCGACGGAAGCACAACCGATATGCGATGGATAGATGGTAAGATTGCTTATGGTCTGCTCTTGATGACCGGAGTTATCAGAACTCCGGGTACGGGGGTCTTTTATGGTCTTTAGGAATCCACTTTTGTGCGGAATGCTCGTTATCGCAGCAGTTTCGGCTACTTGTGTGTGCGCTCAAGATGCCGACGCAAAAGGCAATAAGAAAGGCGGCAGAAGTTACTTTGTTCCACCACCGCCCGCCTACACACCTTCCTTGACGCCAGCCGTCTACGTTAACGGTCAGCCTCAAGTTGCCGAAGTGAAGAAGAAAAAGAAAGAGGCGGAAGAGAAAAAGTACGTCTACACTCGCGAAGGCTACGAACAGCCCAAGGCGACAAAACCCAATCCATATGTAACCTACTGGGGAAGCTAGGGTTTTTCTTCGCACCAAAAGCTTTAAAGCCGCCTGTCAGGCGGCTTTTTGTTTGCAGACTTTCCAGCCATTTGATGATTGCGCTCAGCTAGGCTCTTTCCAAAACCATCGCGATGCCCATGCCGCCGCCGATGCACAGGCTGACGACACCATACCTGGCTTTACGGCGCTGCAATTCCAGAGCCATAGTCAAAATGAGGCGCGCACCGGTCGCTCCGAAAGGATGCCCCAGAGCAATGGCGCCACCATTGACGTTGACCTTGCTGCGATCGAGCTTGAGCTCTTTTTCGCAAGCCAGATATTGTCCGGCGAAAGCTTCATTAATCTCGAAAAGGTCGATATCTTCCATCTTCAAGCCGGCCTTCTCCAGAGCCATGGGAATGGCAGGGACAGGACCGATGCCCATGATTTCCGGCGGCACGCCCACCACAGCCCAGGAAAGCACCCGCACCATCGGCTCCAGCCCTTGCTTTTCTGCGATTTTCTCGCGAGTAACCACCAGAGCGGCGGCACCATCTACGATGCCACAGGCATTTCCGGCCGTCACAGAACCGTCCTTCCTGAAAGCCGGCTTGAGTTTGGCCAGCCCCTCTACAGTTGTTTCAGGGCGCATATGCTCGTCTTTGTCGATCACTTTGGTTTTGCCTTTGCCTACAGAAACTTCAACAGGCACGATTTCATCGGCAAAAACACCTTTATCCTGAGCCTGCTTGGCACGTTTTTGAGATTCGACGGCAAAAATATCTTGCTCTTCACGTGAGATCTTGTGGCGCTCAACGAGATTTTCAGCTGTTTCACCCATGGAGGCATTAGGCAATGTATCGCGAATGTCAAGCCCGTCGAACATCTCAGTGGCGCCCATGCGACCGCCCCAGCGCAGGCCCCAGCTCATGTACGGAGTCATGGACAGAGAATCTGTGCCGCCCGCCAGAACGATTTCCGCCTGTTTGGCATCGATGAGCATTTCTGCCGTGGCCACTGCCTTTACGCCTGAGCCGCACAGCAGGTTCAAAATCAAACCAGGGCTTTCTTGCTTCATGCCGGCCCTCAGTCCCACGTGCCGCGCCAGGTAAATAGCGTCCTTGCTTGTCTGCAGGACATTGCCCATAACAACCTCATCAATTTTTGCCGGGTCTACTTTAGCCCGCTCTATGGCGCCTTTGGATGCGGCCACAGCCAAGTCGGTCGCCGACTGGGAAGCCAGCCCGCCGCCATACGCACCAAATGCCGTCCTAGCCCCTGCAATGACCACCAGAGGACCATTGCCGTTTGCACCGTTCTTTTCTGCCATAAACTTGCGCCCGCCTTATCGACCGGGTTGCCAAACCCGTAAAAACCAAAAACCGATTTCAATAGGGTCTCAAGCCTGAAATAGCCTCAAAACTAAAACAAGTATCAAGACGATATTGAATAGTCATATTGTCAGGCTAGAATTTACGACCTTAGCGACTTTACGGAATTTTTTTAGGAAGTCGAATTCTAACAAATCAAACATGGAGGGCCGAACCTTGGCCAAGGTTGGAGTACCGAAAGAGATTAAGAACAACGAGTACCGCGTCGCCCTGACACTGGCAGGGACCAGCGCCATGGTTGCAGCCGGTCACACCGTCTACGTCGAGAAAAATGCTGGTGTCGGCAGTGGTATCACCGACAAAGAATACGAAAAGGCCGGTGCCAAGATTTTGCCTGATGCGAAGAGCGTTTTCGGCGAATCGGACATGATCATGAAGGTTAAAGAGCCGCAAGCCAGCGAAGTGGCGATGCTCAAGAAAGGGCAAATGCTCTTCACCTATTTGCACCTTGCCGCCGAGCCTAAATTGGCTCATGACCTGGCCAAAACCGGCGCCACCTGTGTCGCTTACGAAACAGTTCAATTGGCGAACGGCTCCTTGCCCCTGCTCACACCGATGAGCGAAATCGCCGGCCGTTTGTCCGCACAAATCGGCGCCAATTACCTCGAGCGTCCAATGGGCGGTCGCGGTATCCTGCTGGGCGGCGTTCCTGGTGTTGAACCCGGTCGCGTCATCATCATCGGTGGTGGCGTAGTTGGTACCAACGCAGCCAAGATTGCCCTCGGACTGGGCGCTCGCGTCACTCTGTTCGACGTCAACCTCGAGCGCCTGCGCTACCTCGACGATATCTTCAACGGTCAAGTTCGCACCGTATTCTCGGTCGGACATTATCTGGAAGAAGCTCTCCCGAGCGCCGATCTCGTCATTGGTGCAGTACTTTTGCCGGGCAAAGCCGCTCCGCGCGTCATCACCAGAGACATGCTCAAGAAGATGAAGGAAGGCTCCGTCATCGTTGATGTCGCCGTCGACCAGGGCGGTTGCATCGAGACTATCCATGCGACCACTCACTCAGATCCGATCTACACGGTTGAGGGAGTCGTTCACTATGGCGTGGCTAACATCCCCGGTGCAGTACCGTGGACATCCACCAGAGCACTCACCAACGCCACGATGCCTTATGCATTGAAGTTGGCTAAGCTCGGATACAAAGCCTGCCTCGACGATCCGGCGCTGGCACTCGGCGTCAACATCCACGAAGGCGAAATCGTCCATCCGGGCGTTAAAGAAGCTTGCGATTCGCTGGCAACAGCCTGAGCGACACGCAGTTAGAAACATCTGAAAAAGCGCTCCGCCATGCGGGGCGCTTTTTTCATTCAGAAAAGATGCGAAAATATCCGATAAATTGCCAATCAGAAGGACAAGAAGTGAAATTTAGAATTGCTTCCTGGAATGTAAACGGACTGCGCGCCATCGCCAAAAAAGGCTTTTTCGAGTGGAAAGAAAAAGAGAAGTACGATGTGGTTTGCTTGCAAGAAACAAAAATCGGCGCCGATCAATTGACAAAAGAATTGATGGAGCGCAAAGGGTATACGTCATATTTCAGCCATGCCGAAAAGAAGGGCTATAGCGGTGTGGCAATTTACACCCGCGAGAAACCGAAAGAAATCCTCAATGGTTTTGGCATTGCTAAATTCGACAGTGAAGGGCGCACCGTTATCGCCGACTACGGTGATTTCCTTATCGCCAATATATATTTCCCAAATGGGAAAGCCAGCCCAGAGCGCCTTCAGTACAAAATGGAGTTTTACGAAGCATTTCTGCAATACTCGAAGAAATTGCAGAAAGAAGGCAAGCGTCTGATTGTGTGTGGCGATTTCAATACCGCCCACAAAGAAATCGACCTGGCGCATCCGAAGAACAATCACAACATCTCCGGCTTCTTGCCGCAAGAACGTGACTGGATGGACCGCTTCCAAAAAGCCGGACATATAGACACATTTCGTATATACAATCAAAATACCGAAAACTATACCTGGTGGCACATGATGACGAATGCGCGCGCTCGCAATGTCGGCTGGCGTATCGATTATTTCTTCATTCACGAGTCACTGAAAAACATGGCACAGGCAGCCACAATCGAGGCTGCAGTCATGGGTTCGGACCATTGTCCGGTGACATTGACGCTCAAAGTTTGAGGAGATTTTGAGAGGTATATAAAGCCCTAGTACTTGCGACTACGCTAAGATCCCTTTACTGTTCCTCTTAGTTTGGGCAAAACAGGTACTACGAATTGAGTCAGGTAACCATGGCTAAGGCACGATCGGTTCAGTCCGGCAAAATCTGGCAGAACAGAAGAACGCGCGAAGTTCTCTGGACATTGCTGAAACTGCAGAAAGTGGAAAGCGGCATTCTCGTAATTTCCAATCATAAGAACAAGATGGAAGGCGAGATTGGTGTTTTCCACGGCATCTTTTTGACCGGTGCCAAAATCAATGGTTCGACAGAAACCGGCTATGCGGCGATGAAACGCCTTCTGGAAGTGGAGGAAGGCAGCTTCAACTATTACGACTACACCGAACACGGACTGGGCGACCTAGATCAAAACTTGAAATTACGCATCACGCAAATTATCAATTTGATGCCGAATTTACCCGTCAATCTCGAATCTGCAATGGGCAAAAACACACTCAATCGCATTCGAGCAATGGACGCCGCCGGTTCGGAAGAACGCGTTGAAGATTACAAAGTCGATCAAGCTGTAGCAGAACAGTTGCGCGCTTTAGACGAAAAGACGATGAATATGCGTGCTCTGATTTTCTGGGGTATTTTCCTGGTCGTGTCTTCCGTCGTCGCTGTGCTGTTTTACGTCAAGCATTAAGCAGCAACACCACCCGACTCACTGCTCAGACTCGATTCCGAGTACATGCTTAAGCGCCTTATCGACGCGCACATATCTGAATGCATAGCCGGACTTTATAAGATCGTTCTCTTTCTGCTCGGAGGCGTTAGTTGGAGCAACGAAATCAATTCGGCCGGAAATGCTCTCTTCGAATAAGCAATGCTCGATGGCTGCCACCGCATCGTCCACCGCTATCCATGTAGTGAGCGGATTGGCATCCTTGCGCATCGCCGCGGACGCCCACTCCGGCGATGTTTTCAAAATGCCGAATTCAGGAGTGAGAACATTGGCGCTGTGAGCAAAAACACAGCGCAGTGATTCCGGAGCGGTGATTTGGCAGTGTTTCTCCCAGGCTTCGCAATAGCAAGTGCCCAGATGCGGCATGTGCACATCGAGATAAACAGGAGTTTGATTTTTCAATCTTGCACCCGCCAGTGCATGGAGCATCGTGCGCCTGGTATCAATTTCCCACTGTCCGGCTTTGCAAAATGGAGACAGACAGACAAAAGCAGTAAATTCTCCTTTGACGATGCGCGAGGCCAATTCTCTTTCAATGACCAGTTGATCTTTTGTCGTCTGAGGAAATAGCACCACCTCATGCCCCTGAGTAGCAAGATAATTTAAGAGCGGTTCGCTCAGAGCACTCTGACTGTCAAAGATAAGAACGCGGTGGCGCGGTCTTACGCAGTTTTTCAAATAGCCGCGCAAGTCGTTTTGCAGCACTTCATGCCGATAGCGGAAAAATCTCTTCAGGTCGCCCTGCACCTGCGAGGCTAAAATCGGTTCTGTCAGAAAGCCCAGCGGCATCGAAAAGGAAATCTTGTCTTCCATAACGCTGCGCCGGTTTTCCAAACTCTCGAACAGGTGGTCATGTCGCCAATAGGCGAACGGGCCTTTAGCCTGCACATCGACAAATTTTTTATCAGACTCAACCTCGATTACTTTTATCAACCAATCAAAATCCAGTCCGAATTTGCGAACTGTTATAGGCACCTCGATGCCTTGATGAAGGGTGGGCGCAATGCCCCTGGCGGGCGAACCGACCCAGGGCGGGCTCAGTCGCTCAAAAGCTCTTTGCCTGAAATGCCAGGCGAAGAGAGTGCCGACAGGCGCATCTATCTCGCTTTTGTAGACAAAATTTCTCAGAAGGCACTCCTTAGACAATCCAGTTTAGCGCCACCGGCAAGAGAATATTTGATCGCGGAATTTCACAAAGGAGAATGGCAGAACGTTGGCCAGGGTGCATAATTGTTATTGAGTCAGCGGCTTCGGTCTGCTGACATCGGGGGCTACTGACAGTGCGGCGATGAGCGAGAGCTGGACGAAATACGCTGAAAAAGGAGCTGCTGCTTTCCAGGCCGGCGACTTTACAGAGGCTGAAAAGATGATGCGGGCGGCTCTTATGGAAGCCGAGTCGGCGTCTGATCCCCTCACCTTGGCAATTCTTCTCGACAACCTGGCGGAAGTCTTTTTCGAGCAGTCCAGGTTCGCTGATGCCGAACCTTTATACGTTCGCGCCCTCAAATTGCGCGAAGACAACCTCATTCCAGGTCACGAAGATATCGTCTCCAGCCTCAACAATCTCTCGGCGCTGTATTTTTTCATGGGCGAGCACGCCAAAGCGGAGCCTATCTGCCGAAAAGTTACCGCCATGTACGCAAAGGCTCTCGGCCCGGATCACCCGGAAGTGGCTACCAGTTTGAACAATCTGGGTCTTCTCTACATGGCTCAAAAGAAATTCACTGATGCCGAGTCGATTTTCACAAAAGCCTTTCGCATAAGAGAACGTGCTCTCGGTCTAGACGACCCTGAAACCGCCTCATCACTTCATCAGCTCGGCTTTGCTCTCAAAGAGCTGAATAAGCTGGAGCAAGCGCGCCAGTGCCTGGAAAGGGCTCTGCCGGTCATTGAAAACGCGCTCGGTCAAGAGTCGCCGGAAGCCGAGTCAATCACCGATTATTTACTGGACATTCTCACCCTGCAAGGCAAGACGAAGGAGTCGGCACCTTTTCTCGAGCGCAAGCTGGCCAGCAAGCAGATTTCACTTGGCCCCACGCACCCTGAAGTGGTCGCCCTCATGAAGCACCTGGGTGACATGTATCTGGTGGAGCGAAAAACAGGCGAGGCTGAAAAGTTGTATAAGCGCATTCTTTCCATGAAAGAGCGCGCTCTGGGCAAACAGCATCCCGATGTCGCCGCCAGTTTGACCGACCTGGCCAAGGTCTACCAGGCAGAAGGCAAATTCGCGCAGGCAGAACAGCATTACAAAGACTCGTTGGCAATTGCCGAGCGAGTTTTCGGCAATGACCATTTCGAGATGGCCAATCATCTTTTCGACCTGGTCAATTTCTACATCGCTTTCTCACGCTTCGCCGTCGCCGAGCCGCACGCCAAGCGCCTCTTGGACATCAAGCGCCGGATACTGGGTGAATTCGACAGCGGCATCGACCCGGCCATGTATAGCCTTGCCACTTGTTATTTCCAGCAGAACAAGTTGAAAGAAGCCGAGCCGATTTACAGAAAGTTGATTGAATTGCGCGAACGCAGCAACGGAGCTGACGACCCTCAAGTGGCCTCCTGCCTCTTTCCGCTTGCAGATATTTTGAAGAAACAGCAATTGTATGAAGATGCCGAGCCGCTCTACCAGAGAGCCATGGACATAAGAATGAAAAAACTTGGACCGCAACACCCGGATGTGGCGATTGTTCTGGAAAGTTATGCAGACCTTTTGGCCAAGACGTTCAGAGAAGCCGAAGCCGAGCACATGAAGAATTGCGCGCGCGGCATCAACGCCTCTCAAAGAAAATAGATGACTACGCATGCCAGCACTGCCCCTGTAATAGTCTGGTTTCGACAAGACTTGAGAATAAACGACAATCCGGCGCTCAACACGGCGGCGGAAAGTGGTGCTCCTGTGATACCACTCTTTGTCTGGTCTCCGGAGGAAGACGGTGACTGGGAGCCGGGTGGTGCCAGCCGCTGGTGGTTGCATCATTCATTGAGCAGATTGGCTGCCGACCTGGACAAATTGGGATCGCCTCTGGTTGTGAAACGCGGCTATAGCCTCTCGATTCTGCGCGATTTTGCCAAGGAAACAGGGGCCCATGCTGTCTATTGGAACCGGCGCTACGAGCCATCCACGATAGTGCGCGATAAGAACATCAAGGGTGCGCTCGTCAAAGATGGAATCGATGCCCGCAGTTTCAACGGCAATTTATTGTTCGAGCCCTGGCAAGTTTTGAACGGCAAAAACGAACCGTATAAAGTTTTCACTGCCTACCACAAATCGGCTACCAATCTGGTTTCTCCACCAGCCCCGGCAGAAGCTCCGAAAAAATTGAAAGCACCGGCAAAAAAAATTCAGAGCGTTTCGATATCGGATCTCATGCTTTTGCCTAAAATAAATTGGGCAGGGGGACTGAAAGAGACATGGAAACCAGGAGAACTTGGTGCACGGGAAAATCTCGAGGAATTTCTATCCGGCATAGTCGAGGACTATAAAACCGAGCGCGACAGACCCAGTGTAGTTGGAACATCCCGACTTTCGCCTCACTTGCATTTCGGCGAAATCAGCCCGCGCACTGTTTGGCATGCCGTCAGGGAAACGCAAAAATCAAGCAAAGGAAGCGAGAGCAAAAGCACTTATTTGAAAGAACTCGTCTGGCGAGAATTCGCCCATCATCTTCTCTATCATTTTCCGCTCACTACCAGCGCCCCGCTCAGACACGAATTCGAGCACTTCCCTTGGGCGGACGACAAAGAAGCACTTAAGGCCTGGCAGAAGGGCAAGACCGGTTATCCTCTGGTCGATGCCGGCATGCGAGAGTTGTGGCACACAGGCTGGATGCACAATCGAGTGCGCATGGTAGTGGCGTCCTTTCTTGTCAAAGATTTGCTCCTGCCCTGGCAGTGGGGTGCGGAGTGGTTCTGGGATACTCTGGTCGATGCAGACCTCGCCAATAATACTCTGGGCTGGCAGTGGTCGGCCGGATGCGGCGCGGATGCAGCACCCTATTTTCGTGTATTCAATCCTCTGCTGCAGAGCAAGAAATTTGATCCGGACGGCAAGTACATCAAGCTCTGGGTGCCCGAACTAGCCAATTTGCCAAAACCCTGGTTTCACAATCCGTGGGAGGCGCCGGCTGAAGTTTTGAAAGAGAGCGGTATCACTCTGGGCAAAACGTATCCCAAGCCGATAGTCGATCATGGCTTTGCAAGAGAACGCGCTCTGCATGCTTTTAAGAGCCTGAAAGCAGTCGCCGCCAAATAATCAGCAGACGAGCTGCGATTAATGCGCAACTGGCGTCTGATTATTAGCGCCAATAATCGGCAGCTCGGATATTGTTTTTATTCGCTGATTGGCTCTGACAATGCCGTAATTCAAAAGCAATGCGAAGGACACCCAGATGAGGTATGGCAGCAACATCAATCCTGCTTCAAAGGCGATGCCTGCGAATGCCAGTGTCGTAAAAGCGACCGTGAACCAGAGCAATATAGCCGTAACGAAGCCACCCAGTGGGTTCTTCTGTCCGAAGAAAATATATGACCAGGCCATATTGAGCAGCAATTGCAGAGCAAAGAGTGATACCGGAACGCCGATTTGCTCTTTGGTGCCTTGAGTCAATATGGTGGCAAGAGAGATGCCCATCAGGAAGTAGAGAACCGACCATACAACTGGAAACACCCATTCAGGCGGTGTATACACTGGTTTGTTCAAAGTTAGATACCAGGTGTCGACAGATTTTTCCGTATAGTGGCTGCCGATTGCCGCGGCAATAAAACACAAAACTACGGATGCAAAAAATACAAATGGTTCGAGCAGATTCATAATGCAAACCTCGACCGGATGGCGCAATTCGCCTAATGCCTCTACAGACGACATCTGCAAAAGAAGGTTCCGGATTTTAATGTCACATTGATACTGCCCAAGCTCTTCGCTCGAGTCCCGCTTTTGGAGCGCGATTTGAAAGTTTTTCCTGGACTTAACGCAATGACTCCAATTGCGTTATTTGTTCTTCTTCGTGTTTCACATCTTCGCTAAGCGCCAGTTTCTTCAAGGCTGAAAGCAAGCCCCGATGAGCCTCCATGGAAGCAGGGTAAAGCTGGACGGCGCGCTGGTAACTGTCGCGCGCATCTTTTGCAGAACCCAATTTCATTTGCGCATCACCCTGCAAAATATAAGCGGAAGGATAATAGGGATTAAGATCCAAAGCTCGTTTTACGTGGCTCAATGCTGTTTTTGCATCGTTTTTCTGAAGTGCGACTTGACCGAGCATTACGTAAGCTTCCGGGGACTTGACGTAACTTTCGAGTGCCTTGTTGGCCGATGCCTCAGCACCAGCCATGTCTTTTTTTGCGTACTGCAGTTCGGAAAGGACGAACCAGGCATCGGATTTCTGCTCGTCGCTCATATTCTTCATTTCGACAGACTTTGTCGCTTCTTTAATTGCTTCATCCAGCTGTCCTTTTACAGCTAATGCGCGCACTTTCACTTCGGCATGTTGATACCTATTGCGGTCGGTGACCGGCGTCATTTGCAGCAACTCTATTGCTTGATCGGCCAGGCCCGTACGCACCAGAGCGTAAGCAGCCGAGACTGCTTCTCTTTCCTTTTCGTCCTTATTCAGTTTTTGATATGCGGCAAGAAGATTTTGCCCCGACTCTTTTGTCAAATCACGCATTGCTTTTGCACGCACCAGTGCAAAGAAATCCATAGCGCCCTGCGCGGACATCCTTGTCGCCATATATATGTTTTCGTAAGGGCTAACGGCATCACCATACCGTCCCTCGGCATACATAAGACCTGCCAGTGAACGCGTCAAATCAACTGCACTCGGACCAGGCTGGTTGGGCGTCAGGCGCGTAAGGGCAAGGGCAGTCACAAATGCAGCTTCCGCTTTTCTGTAATCACCATCTTCTGCATAGCAGAATCCGAGCGCGGCAAGATCTGCAACAGATGAAGAGTTGATATTCAGCGCCCTTGTGTAAGCGCGTTGGGCAGAGGTCCAGTCTTTCTTACCTATATAGAGCGCACCCAATCTGCGAAATGGTTCGGGATCGCTGGTTGTTAATTCGGTGGCTAGCTTATATTGCTCGATCGCCTCATCTATGCGTTTTGAAAGCGACAGTGCCATCGCATATTCCATGCGATAGCGCAGATCCTTAGGCTTGCGTTCCGCCACTCGCTTGCCTTCCTGGACGAGGTCGTCGTAGCGTTTTTCTTGAAGGAAAATCCTCGCTAATTTGTCGTGAGCAGTTTGATTATCGGGTTCGAGCTTTAATGCTTCTTGCAGGTTTTCCACAGCTCTATTGTTGTTGCCGGCAAGCACATTCATATTGGACAGCTCGATCAGCTCGAAAGCCTTATCCTTACTCAAATCAACAGCCTGCTGCTGGTCGGCAATGGCACCTTTCAAATTGCCCTGGAAGCTCTTTATGGTGGCGCGGCTTCGATAAAATCGGGCGTTTTTAGGATCGAGGTCAATCGCCCGTTCTAAAATCACCAGAGCGTCGCGCAAGCGCCACTGTTCTGTATAAATTTGCGCCAGCCTGTAATGATTGGTCGCTGACTTAGAATCGACTTTGATAGCTCTTTTAGCAACATCGATTGCGCCGTCAAAATCATTCTTGGATAGTCTTAAGTCTGTTAGCGCATCTTGTGCTTCAGTCATGCCAGGCTCGAGTGACAGCGCTTTGGCGTAGGCTTCTTCAGCCTTGCCCACATCTTCCAGCCAGCGTTGCTGCAAGTAACCCAGAGTTCTGTAACCCCAGGCAAATTGCGGATCCAGTTCGACCGACTTCTGGCAATATGCGGTTGCCGCAAAAGCTTTTCCCTGTTTTGCCGTGACAAGAGCCAGGGCAAAATTCGGCAATGGGTCGCCGGCAAATTGAGGCGGCAAAGTGAGCAACAATTTTTCTGCATCTTCGAATTTACCGTCCGAAGTGAGATTGAAGGCACGAACAATCAAGGCATACGGACTTTTGGGAGCTTGTTTTTCAGTATCTTCAGCCAGTTTCTTCAGCTCATCGTTTTTGCCCAGGTATAGATAAGCGAAAGCCAACCAGGCATTGTCGCGGTTAACGTCATTGTCTTTTTTGACCCGCGCTTCCAACATTTGGCTGGCCTCGCGCCACCGCCCCTGGTTAATCAGCTTTGCCGCCGAGGCAGGCAGGCCAATGACGGATTCAGGCTGATCCAAGATGCTCAAATGGGCGATCGGCTTGTCATCGGATGCAGATTCTTGTTTGTCGTCGCGCTTGGCTTTAGAACTTGCTTTCTTCTCTTTCTTTTCTTTCGGCTTTTCTTTAGACGCCGTTTTCTTTTCAGCCTTTAACTTTTTCTCGGACTTAGCCTTAGTCTCGGCAGGCTTGCTATCGGACTTCTGGGAACTGTCTTCGGCGAGCCCCGGCTGTGGCGACAGTACCGGCAAAAAGATTGCCAGGCTCAGTGCCAACGAAATGGCTCGGGCAGTTTTTCTTCTCGGGAAACGATCTTTGTCGTTTGATCGGTAATTGAACATAAGTTCTCCGCGTCCTTTTCTAATTCGATATCTGGTCGATTCTCTACTTAACTTTCACTTGCACTGCCGGCAGTGGCAGCCTCAAAGAGCGACAATTGCATAACTTCATCGATGGGAATATTGCGGAACTTCGGACCGTCCAGAATTTTGCTGGCGGCGCTGCGTCGCTCCATTTGCTGCATCAGGTGCTGGGCACGGGTTATGATTTCGGAAGGCAATCCAGCCATTTTGGCGACCTGAATTCCGAAACTGCGGCTGGCACCACCCGGCACAACCGAACGAATAAATTCGACGTGCCCATCTGTTTCTTTTACCAGAACTTGATAGTTGGAGATTTGCGGCAGAAAACCGGCCAGTCCATTCAACTCGTGATAATGCGTGGCGAAAATCGTGCGGGCACGAACTTCTTTGGCCAGATATTCAGAAACCGACCAGGCAATTGCTACTCCGTCATACGTGCTGGTGCCCCGCCCTACTTCATCAAGAAGAATCAGTGATCGGCTGGTGGCGGACAGACAGCATTGAGTGGTTTCGCTCATCTCCACAAGGAAGGTCGATTGTCCCTGCGCCAGGTCATCGGCTGCACCGATACGCGTGAAGATGCGATCGACGATTCCCACAGTGGCGCTGTCAGCCGGAACGAATGAGCCCATTTGCGCGAGTATGACGATGTGAGCAGTTTGCTTGAGCAAGCTGGATTTACCGGCCATGTTGGGACCGGTCAAAATAATCATTTGATGGTCGCCGCTATCGCCCTCCAGACGAGTGTCGTTGGCAACATACCTGCCCTTAGGTAAAATGCGCTCCAGAACCGGATGCCGTCCTTTGACGATATTCAGTTCCAAAGAGTCGCTCACTGCCGGTTTTACATAACGACCTTCAATCGCCACTTTTGAAAGCGAGAGCAGTGCATCGAGCGTGGCAAGATTGTTTGCCACTGCAAGCAAATCTCCACCGGCTGCAGTCAGCTTCTGCCTGAGCTGTGTGAACAGTTTGTACTCGACATCGGATTGACTTTTTTCGGCATTGAGGATTTTCGCTTCGTATTCTTTTAAATCAGGAGTGATAAAACGCTCGGCATTCGTGAGCGTTTGCTTCCTTATGTAGTCATCAGGTACGAGCCCTTTTTGCGAATTCGTCACTTCGATGAAATAGCCGAAATTGCGATTGAAATTGACTTTCAGACTCTTGATTCCGGTGCGCTCGGCCTCTCGTTTTTGCAGATCTTCAATCCACTGCTTTCCGCCGCCGAGCAGAGAGCGAATCTCATCCAGCTCCGGATCATAGCCTTCCTTGAATATGCCCCCTTCTGTCAGTTCTCTGGGCGGGTCGGCGCATAAGGCTCTGGAAATCTCGTCTTTAAGCCCTTCCAAGCTGGCAGGCAAATCGGAAAGACACTTGAGACTTTCGCTCTTCAAACCCTTGACGGCATTTCTCAAAACCGGCAGCTGAGAGAGCGAATTTTCAACTGCCGCCAGTTCTTTCGGGTTGATAGTGCCTGATGAAAGCTTTACTGAAAGCCGCTCCAGATCTGACAATGAAGCAAGACACTCTTTCAGGCTTTCGCGCACCTGATGCTGAGAGATCAATTCTTCGATTGCATTTTGGCGCTTTTCAATGGCCGCCACATCGAATAAGGGGCGCATCAGCCATTTTCTAATCATGCGGCTGCCCATGCCGGTTTGTGTTTGATCGATCACCCAGAGCAGGCTACCCTGGAAAACACCATCGCGCGAAGTTTCAGTCAATTCCAAATTGCGCCTGGTGTTTTCATCCATGGTCATGTGGCCGTCGACAGAATATGTCGAAATACCATTGAAACGCGGCATTTGCGCTCCGGTAGTTCTTTCCAAATACTCGAGTGCAGCACCGGCGGCCGCTGTGGCAAAAGGCAATTTGTGACAGCCGAAGCCTTCCAATGTCGCCACCTCGAAGAATTGGCAAATTCTTCTTTGCGCCGGTTCAAACTGGAAATACATAGCCGGGCGACCGGTGACGTGATACTGCTCCATAATGGCCGCAGGCAAATCCACAACCTCGCGTGCCACCACATCATCGCCCTGAGGTTTTACCACGCGTTTGGCGGCAATAATTTCTTTCGGCTGAATGCGCCCGATTTCAATTGCCAAACTCGACTCAGGAACTTGAGTGACGAAAAATTCTCCGCAGGAAGCATCGACAAAAGCCAACCCCCAAATATCTGAGGAGCCCGACGCTTTGACGGCAGACAACAAGTAATTGTTTTCTCTGACAGGAAGCAAGTGAGACTCGAGCACCGTACCTGGTGTCAAAATACGAGTTACCTGACGCTCGACAGGACCTTTCTCGGCTCCAACTATGCCGACTTGCTCGCAGATGGCAACTGAATATCCTTTCTGGATCAAGCGGGCCAGATAAGCATCGACTGCGCGAACAGGCACGCCGGCCATAGGCATGCGACCTCCGGGATACGAAGATTCCGGTCTACCCGTCAGGGTGATGTCCAGCTCACGAGAAGCGACCTGAGCGTCGCTGTCGAACATCTCGTAAAAGTCGCCGACCCTGAAAAAGACAAGGAAATCCGGATACTGAGACTTAATGTCCCAATATTGCCTCATCAAAGGAGTCAGCTCACGCGTTTTCTCGCCTGCCGGGACTGCCCCCTCATGGGCGGCTGTTGTTGTTTCGCTTTCGACAGAATTTTTTTTCACGTTTTCAACTTCCCTGAATGTCCCATCGATATATTTTTGACCCGAGCATATGTCCTATCCGCCCGGTAGAGCGCTCAAAACAATTCGACACATATGCAGATCGACGGAACGACTGTGAGACAGACCAATCTTACATTTCGACCAAGGCATCTGTTCGCATTAAAGAATGAGCTTCTGGTAAGATGAGCCGACAGTAATATAATCAGCTCTTGAGCGGGAGCCTGAGAAGGCAACAGGTGGGTCCTGCGACTCGCGAGCCAATTAGAAGGACCATTGAAATTCATGACAGAAATCAAGCATCAGGCGATCAGCACGAATGGCAAGCAGCGCGGACTCATGGCGCTGGCTCTGGCCTTTTCCCTTTCTCTGGCGGCGTCCGGACTGCTGAGCGTGCAGGACAGTTTTGCAGCTCCGGCGAAATCCGTCGCCAAAACAGCCAAAGATAAGGCACCGGCCAAGGATGCCAAAGACGCCAAGGACGCAAAGCCGGCAGATAAGAAAGCCGACGACAAAGACGGGAAGGAAAAAGAAAAGGCTGAAGCGCCTGCCGCTCCCGAGCCGCCTCTTGAAAATGTCCAGAGTGTCACGACCCAACAGCTGGTCGATGCTCCCCAGACTTACTTGCACAAGAATGTCAAATTCACGGCGCCCTTTCATGCTTATTCGAGCCTGGCGCTTGACTACAAGCCGGCGATGCGCCCATCCAAAACACATTTGTCATTCTTGATTTTGAGACCCAACAGCAAAGTGCCGTTCTCTGAAATCAAACTGGCGATGCCCATTCCCAAAGACAAAGATCCAAAGAACAAATTGCTTCAGGATCTCAAAGACGGCGACACAATTGAAGTAGCCGGCACTGTTTTCGCCACCGCTCTGGACGAGCCGTGGATTGACGTAAAACAGCTGGTCAAAATAGCGAGCGCACCCGATCCGAAAAAGGACAAAGAAAAGGAAAGCGCTAAAGAAACCAAGTAATATAGAACCGGTGCCATGCACCGCCTTTCACTTCATGAGATGTCCGACATCCCCAGGAGAAGCTAAAAATGCCCGATACACAGCAACTGATGGCGCTTTTGAATACCCTTAACGGTAAACATGGCATTTTAGGTTGTTTGCTCATC
Source organism: Cyanobacteria bacterium PR.3.49 (assembly GCA_013997645.1). Taxonomy (GTDB): domain Bacteria; phylum Cyanobacteriota; class Vampirovibrionia; order Obscuribacterales; family Obscuribacteraceae; genus QKMZ01. Next base: position 32,741 of record PNKB01000009.1, on the reverse strand, counting down.
TCACGCGACGGGCAAGTAGTCGCCACGTCGTTGCCTCAAGAAGTGGATGTAGCCATGATCGGCGCCCTGTCAGCGACGCTTTTCTCCAACAATGATGTTTCCATCCAGCGCATGAACCGCGGCAATCTGTTGCAAATGACGCTTTTGACCGATCAGGGCATCTTGCACTTCTATGAAGTAGCCAATCACTTCCTGGTTGTATTGACCGCCAAAAACCAGAAAATCAATCTGGAAGGGCTGATTCGCTCAGTCGAAGAGCAAGGCAAAACACTGCAACAGATGATCGGATAAATCCGACTTTCCGCTGCGTCTCAATAAAAGGCCGCCTTTTGATGATGGGCGCCTGCATTCGGCACGTTTAAAAAGCGGTGAATTTCGCTATATAAGCTATAGTAGTTATCGAAAGTATTTCGATAGCCGGCGCAGCCAAGCGCCGTCAATTACTCCGTCCGATGCTGGGTGCCCATTGAGGAGTGTCTATGCGTCCTGCTAAAGTGAAGCCTGCATTAGTGGCAGCACTGTTCGCCTTAAACAGCCTGATTTTGCCCGCTTACGCAGCCAGGTTCGTCGATCTGGGCAGCAGCTGGGCGGAGAAATACATCAACGAATTATCCGACAAAGGCGTGATCAGCGCTGAAACGGACGGCAAATTCAAGCCAACCGAACCGGTTACTCGCGCCGTCCTTTCCATGTGGATGGTGCGCGCCCTGGGTCTGGAAAATCAGCCCGTATCGCCACAACCGTCATTTCCTGACGTGAAGGCTAACGACCCTTATTACAAGTACATCGAAATCATCCGGCAAAATAACTACATTGCCGGATTCGCCGATGGGTTCCGCCCCAATCAATTCATTCAACTGGGCGAAGTTATCGTGATTATTTCACGCGCATTGCGCACTCAACCGCCTGACGAAGGGACGGTCGAGCGTGTGCTCTCTCGATATGAAGACGGCAGCAGAGTTCCTCAGTGGGCGCGAGTCGGAGTAGCGCAAGCTGCTGAAAGCGGCTTGCTGGATGGTGATGAAAAACCGAATACGGTGGATGCGACAACCATCGCCACCAGAGCATCGGCAGCCGCTCTAATTTTCAGACTGCAGCAAACCACTGCCCGCAAAGACATTGCCGAATCCACAGCTCAGGCTGTTTCCAACCCAAGTATTGGCAGCGGGGCACCAAATATGGCGTCATCCCAATTGCCGGGAGGACCGCCGGCTTTTCAAGGAAGAGTCTCCGAGCAAGGATACGGACAACCTGGATACGGCGGCGGGCAGCCAGGGTATCCGCAAGGACAAATGCCACCACAAATGCCTCCGCAGAATCCATATACAGCGGGTGCGTCTCAAGGCTATCCGCCCATGCAGCCACAGTATCCGCAAGCTGGCAACTATCCTCCACCCAATCCTTATCTTTCCGGGCGTGTAGCCGTTGTGGCAGCAGGGACAAAATTGCAGGCGACTCTCAAAAACTCGCTTGATTCCGGCGCCACACAACCAGGAGAATCAGTGGAAGCAACCTTGGGTTCTCCGATTTTTTCCGGCGGAGTGGAAGTTGTCCCGGCCGGCAGCAAGCTAGTCGGGCAAGTCACCAACGTGGTTTCGGCAAAACGTTTCAAGTTCGGCGCCAACGGAAAAATTGATATTCGCTTTACTCAAATTGAAACACCCGACGGAAGACGCGTACCTTTGTCAGCATCAATCGACGACAATCAATTGCGTTTAACGGGTGGAACCACTGCCGGTCGAGTCGGAAAAGGTCTCGTCACCACAGGCGTAGGTGCAGCCGGTGGAGCGGCTCTGGGTACGGCTCTTGGAGCCATTGTCGGGGCCACAGGGCGCGGTCAGGTCGGACGCAGCACCGGCATGGGCGCAGTATTCGGCACCGCACTTGGTGGCGGCGTCGGAGCCGTCGGTGCAGTCGTGCGTAAAGGTTCCGAAATCACCATTCCGGCCGGCACCAACCTGCCTATTCAACTGGACGAATCGATGCAGGTTACGGCTTCTGGGCCGCCGCCTGCGCAATATGGATATCAGCCCGGTGGCGGATACGGTGCGCAATACGGCGCCGGATATCCACCGCCCCAGGGCAACTACCCGCCGCCCCCTCAAGGCGGTTACCCGCCGCCGCAAGGTGGCTATCCACCGCCCCCACAGGGCGGTTACCCACCACCGCAACAAGGTGGTTATCCTCAGTAGTTTTTTAGTCGCCGCCGTATCTGCGATTGCGCTGGGCGTATTCTTCTAAAGCTTCATCAAAGTTCTCGGGCTTGAAGTCGGGCCACAAAATCGGTGTGATATACAGCTCCGAATAAGCCGCCTGCCACAAGAGGTAATTGGAAAGTCGCATTTCGCCGCCGGTCCGAATCATCATTTCCGGATCTGGAATTTCTCCCGTGAACAAATAGGCGTTGAGAAGGTCTTCCGTGACATCGGACGCTGACAGCTTGCCCTCGGCGGCTTCTTGAGCAATGCGCTTTGCAGCCAGAGTAATTTCCAGGCGCGAGCCGTAGTTGATCGCCACCTGCAAATTCAAGCCGGTATTATTTTTCGAGTCTTCCATCGAACGCTCGAAGGATTTTTTCAAGCGCGCCGGAATTGTTGACATGTCGCCAATGAAACGAAGTCGAACTTTGTTTTCAGCCAATTCGTCAAATTCATCGCGCAAAACATTGGCGAACAGCTCGAACAGATAGCGCACTTCCTCGCGGCTGCGCTGCCAATTTTCGCTTGAAAAGGCATAAACGGTCAGATATTGCAGTCCGATGGCACCGGCATGACTGACTATGGTCTTGAGCGCCTTGACGCCCTCTTTATGACCGGAAAGCCGCGGCAAGTGGCGCTGATCGGCCCAACGCCTGTTGCCGTCCATGATGATGGCCACATGCTTGAGAGGAGGTGGTGATGCTGATATCGCCTGCGCCGACTGGGTTGAATCAGGGACAGGCTTTGATTTTGACGCTTTCAACGGCAGCCCCATGGAAAGAGCACAGGAAATGAAAATTTATTACCATGCTCAGAGGTGCAATTTTAACGGCTCTTGCCGACATGAGCGAAATAAATGAAGAATTCCTCACAGGAATTGCCGGGTGCAATAATGGCAAATTGCCGTATGCAGCGAAATTGTCAGCGCTGCTATGTTTTCGATAATATAAGCTAAGACCATCCCGGAAGTCGCAAATGCCCTTCATAAAGCCCACTTACAATATCGACGGAGACGTCACCGACATCATCATCGAAGCCTTGATCAGCGATGGTGTCAAAGGTTTGATCTTTGACCTGGACAGCACTTTGATCGAGTCGAAGAGCGCCCGCCTGACTGAGGAAGTGAAGGCCTGGCTGTCGAAGGCTCGTCCGCACTTCAAAATGGTCATCTTGAGCAATAACAAAAATTCCATCTATCTCGAGAAGGTCAAAACCATCCTCGATATGCCTGTGATCGGTTATGCAAAAAAACCGAGCCGCAGAGGCTTTCGGCAGGCAATGGAAATGCTCGAGCTGACACCACAGGAAGTGGCCGTCATAGGCGACAGACCGCTTACGGACATCCTGGGCGGACACAGAAGCGGCGCTAAAACCGTGCTTGTAAAAATCTTGCGCAGCATACGCGAACCATCCTGGAAAACCAGCATCAGAAATCTGGAAAGACGACTGATCGGCAAGTGAGAGAACACCGGCGGAACTTGCAAATTCGATCTGATTAGGTTAGCTTGAAGCAAGTCAGAATGAGGGTTTCAGGTGCCTATACAAAAGATATACAAGGGCGGTATGCCCCTTGTTTCTATTGTCGGTGCAACCACACTGTCTATCGTTTGCGCTGCCGGCATGGCACCTGATGCAGTGGCAAAGCAAATCGATCCGGTAATCACGCTTTCTCAAGTGCAGGGCTTTCGCAGTCCGCTCATTCTTCCCGCTCGGCCGGTGGCAAGACCTAAATCCAGGGCGGCGACGGCAAAACGGGCAAGTGCGGCAGGCAAGAGAAAAGGCAAGAACACCTCAGTTGATCACTTTCGCCTCGGTTTGGCACTAAAAGCCAGAGGTAACTCCAACAAGGCCCTCATCGAGTTTCTCAAAGCCAGCCAAAAAAATCCCCGCCAGATCAACGCGTTTTATGAACAAGCTCTGATCTTCAGAAAGCAAGGTTATTTAAAATTGGCGGACTCCGCACTGGAGCAAGCCATTCGAATAGCGAATTCAACTGCCAAAAATCCACAGAAAAAATTCAATCCGCAGTTTTCTGCGGACGACCTCAACCGCATTCGCCTGCTGCTGATTACTGTGCGCTTGGAGCAGGGTAATGTCGGCAGTGCCGCCGAAGAACTCGGGCGCTCTCTGGGCATCGCTTTGACAGTACCGCAAAAGAGTGCTTCCACACATGAAACTGGCAATGTGACGAATTTCGATAGTTCGAACGAATCACCAACAACTATTCTGCAATCATTGCATCCCAAAATTCAGGAGGCTGGAGATAAGGCGGCAGAAAATACAAAGTCGACCCCGCAAATTGAAGAAAAGAAAAGCAGCACCGAGAGTGCTGAAAAGCCCGGTTCAGAATACGAAGAAAAGACTGCCAGGCAGAGCGATGGCTCCAGTGTTTCCTCTCTGCTTAAGGAAAGTCTAGCCGGACTGAAAGACCACGTATTCAACCCGCTTTCCATGCTCGGATTGCAACGGATGTCGACTGATACTGCGGCAGCAAAGGAGAGCAAGAAGAAAGAAAAACGTGCAAGAAGAAACAAGAAAGAGCCGATTCGAAAAGAGCCGAAGATTGAAACAGCCAGCGAGGAAAGCGCAAAGACAAGCGCTGAGGAAAGCAAGAGAAAGCGCCGCAGCTGGTTCGACCGGAAATTAGCGCTGGCGCCGACCTCTGATGTGAAGCCGGCGGACATGAGTTCGCCGCCGGAAGAAACAGTGCAGACCCAAAAATCTGCCGAGCAAAACAGCGCCGGCGAAATTGCTGCCCAATTGCAAAACATTGAGAAAGACAGCTCGGATCTGGTGCTAACCTCGAAAGTCGCCGCCGTGACTTTTACGCCGGAAAGGAGCGAACCGGCAGATGAAAGCTCGACGAAAGAAGCATCCTGGAATTCCAGTAATGATGCCACAAGATTCAGCCTGACCGTGCCTGCAGCTGTTTCGCAAAAAATTTCACTTGTTGCAGCACTGCTTTCAGCATTTGGCAATGACAAATCATCGAGCCAGCCAGCCGACAAGAAAAATGAAAAGCCGAAAGATCCGGTGGAAGAGCGACTTAAGTATCTGGCCGAACACGGCACTTCGTCACTGAAAGAAGGCGAAGCTTTCATGTTTTCCGAAGAGTCCGGCGAAGCCACTCTCTTTATGTCTAACGGCGAGGTTATCCGCAAAACAATCGCCATTGCGCGCCGGCATGAAGAAGTGGCACAACTTCGCCGACCGGACATACTAATACCGGAAGAACTCATCTACAATTTAGCTTTAATGGCAAAGATTTTGCCCAAGCAGGACGAGCCGAAAGAAACGGTTATTGAGCCTGAAGAAGAAGCTCCCAAATTGAAGATGCCGGCGAGAATTTCTGTTCCGGATTCGAAGGCTTATTCATTCTCCGACTGGCTGAGGGGCGTTCTTAATCTCTAGAGCGACGGGCAGGAATTCATTTTGGAAAACGGCGCCCAACCAGAGCAAGAAACACCACAAGAAGAAAAGCCGAAGACCGGCTACATGACGCCTGCGGTCAGCGCTCTGATAGCGGCCAACATAGTTGTGTTCGCACTCATGGCGGTGACATCCGGCTCTGCGGCTCTCTCAGGACCTTCGAATCAAGTCTTGCTCAACTTTGGCGCCAATTACGGCATTCGCACGATGTTCGGCGAATACTGGCGCATTTTCACCAACATTTTTGTCCACCTCGGACTACTGCATTGCTTCATGAACATGTGGATTTTTGCTGTCATGGGACCGATCACGGAAAGACTCTATGGCTCTTTGAAATTCACCGTGGTTTATCTTTTTGCCGGTTTGATCGCCTCCTTGACCAGCATTTATATCAGCCCGCAGAGTATCTCTGCAGGCGCATCCGGTGCGATTTTTGGAATCTTCGGATTATGGTTCGGATTTCTCATTGCCAACAAAAAAATATTGCAAGAGAATTTCGTCAAATCGAACATGAAGAGCACCGTGGTTTTCTTGATCATGGTTCTTGTCTCGGGCTTCATGCGCTCAGGCACCGACAACGCCGCCCACATCGGTGGTGTCGTAGCCGGCTTCATCAGCGGCTTTTTACTGTCACCTTTAATTCCCGATCAGGCCAGATGGAAGGGCAAGGATTCGGTCGGAGTCTTGTTGATGCTGCTCATGCTCGGCGGCGCTTTCTACCTGTCATATACGCGAACACATCAATTCACCGCCGTTCAATCCGTTGTGCTCAGCCCGGCTGATTTGAAAGAACCGACCAGACTTTTGAAAAACAACAAGCCCCAAGAAGCATTGAAGATTCTCGATACGCTCTTATTGAAACAGCCCAATCATCCACAAGCTCATTATTTACGCGCACATGCTTATGCTCTGCTCAGCGACGATCGCAAGGCCATTGCAGACATCGACATCGTTTTGAAAAAACTGCCCGACCTTCTGCCGGCACTGTTATTCAAAGCACAACGGCAGCTCAATCTAATGCAATTCCAGGATGCACTTGTCACGGCAAATCGAGCAATCGAACTCAACTCCACAGATCCGGTCGGCTTTCTTCTGCGCTCGACTATCTACGACCGCCTGGACAACACGGCCAAGTCGCTGGAAGACAGCAATGAAGCGGTGCGCCTGGCGCCTGAAAATGCCAATGCCTACAGCAATCGAGGCTATTCATACATTAACCTTGGATTGACCGAAGATGCCATCAGAGACTTTACTAAAGCGATCAAATTAGATCCTGGACTGATAGGAGCCATGAACGGACGCATGTTCGCCTACTTCATGCATTCCGACTACATAGAATGCGACAGACAGTGCATGGATATTCTGGCCAAAGTCGGACTGCAAGATCGCTGTGCACCATATGCGGTGATGATGTCGGCCATTTGCAGGAAGCAGCTTCACGAAGATAACCTGAGAAATGCCATGTTGATTCAAGCCGTTCAAAGATTGCCCGCCGACCATTGGCCGTACCCGATCATTCAATACATGGCGGGTCAAACCACATACGATGCGGTTTTCCAGAAAGCCACGGACAACGACAAAATGACGGAAGCCAAAACCTATATTGCTTTTGATCTTTTGGCAAGCAATAAAGCGGCAGAAGCAAGCCCAATGCTTTTATGGGTGAAAGAACATGGCAACAAAACTTTCAACGAATTCGATCTAGTCAGTTCATTGCTTTCAAAAGCAGGCAAATAGTCGCTTTGCCCACGACTTTGAAGGTTTAATGTCAAGCGCTGAACTTTTTGCCTTGAAATTACGTTTCTACATTTGTGAGGGTTTCGTCCTCACGAATGCAACTAACTTTCATAAGGAGATTACCTATGAAAACCACGACTAAAAAAGCCCTCGTCTTTGGAACCGCGCTTGCCATCATGTTCTTCGCCGCACCAGGCGCACAGTCCAAAGGGGTGCACAAAATTCGAACCCAAAACTCAAAGGTGGGAGAATTTTCCGGCACACAACCGGACAAAAAATTCATCGCTCATAAGAAAAAGAAATCGGCACGAAGGAAATCAAAGGACCGTACGAGCAACAACATGTTCAGCATGGTGAAGAAAGACAGCTAGACCGCATGACTTGAGACGAAGTAAGACACACGACTGCGCGCGCAGTTTATTCTTCGGTTCGCCAACATTTATTCCAGATGTTGGTTGAGCCAATTATTGAAGCTTTCGAATTGCACATCCATAAAATTGTGACCGCTCCACTCATAAATTTTCAAAGTCGAATGTGGCATCGACTTATGAATGTGCTCGACATAGACACAGGGAGCAACAGGGTCAAAGCGACCGACTGAGAAGTGAACCGGACAACTGACATTGAGTTGACGGTCTACAAAATTAACGCCGCCGAAATTCTCAACGATCTGCTCCAGTGTGTGCACTCTTGTTTCCAGCAAGGTGCGCTCACGCCATGGCAGATTCTTACCGATTTCCAGGGACTGCAATCTTGGAAATGCACCTTTTAAGAACCAGCGAAAAGCCACTTCCATTGCCTTGGGCACTCGACCGGGCAAAGAGGCGGCGAATACTCTGCCCACCATATCCGGGTGACGTTCGGCTATGGTCATAGACAAAATCGAGCCGAGCGAATGTCCGACAAAGACTATCGGATAGCGCAAGTCCAGCGCCTGCAGAGTCTCCATTACATCCGTAATGTGGACTTCCAGGTCCGTGGTGTCGAGCGGTTCTTCGCTCAATCCATGACCGCGCAAATCGAGAGCATAGGCACGATGACCTCGTGCGTGCAAAAACTCGAGCTGCTTATTCCACATTTCACCGTTGGATCCGGTGCCATGGATTAAGACCACGTCAGGATGCGTATTAGTCTTTTCAGAGTCGGACTGAAATGTTCGAACGTGCAGTTTCATCTCTACCAGGACACGCTGGGCGAGAAATTTACTCGCCTGTTTCGTTATGTAGTTTGACCCTGCGATATGTCGAGCACCGCATGCATTCCGTAATCGGCTCTCACTGTTTCACGAATGCTGCCGGAGGCTGGATCGAACACGGGTGAAAAACTCGGATCGCAGAAGCCAAGGATCATTCTAGCAATATCGTAGACCGCCTCGGTTCTGTCCAGGCTGTAACGAGTGGGCAGCTTGTAGTTTTCTCTGTCTTCAATAGGAGTGAAATTCTCGACAATTTGCAGAATTTCCTCGGCCTTCTCAACCTTGTAAGCCAAATTCTCTTTGACAAGCAGTTGAACAGTGCCCATTTCCTGCGGCATGGGATGAGTGATGGTGTCGAAAACGAGCGGCAACTTCTTGGCGATCGCCTCGAAGGTTGTAAGCCCACCGGCTTTCGTGACCATTAAATCAACGTGCGACATGATGTCGGACATGCGGTCATAGTAAGGCATAACGGCGGTCGGAACCGGGCTGTTTGCCGCGGCATTCTTGACCTTGTTGTAAAGTTCTTCGTTGCGCCCGCAAAGGAAGATAATCTGCAGATCTTTCTTCGTCTTGCTGAGCTGGTGATACATGTCGAGCATATTGCCGCCGCCGGCCCATCCAGAATTAAGGAATATGGTCGTCTTGGTGCCGTCCAACCCGAGAGATTCCATGAATTCTTTGCGAGTAGTGCGGGGCGGCTTCAAAAACTGAGGATTGACGGGCATCCCGACAATACGGATCTTCTCGGCCGGCACTCCCCATTCTACTAATTGTTGCTTGGACAGCGAGTTGGGAACCACTGTCAGTGCGGCATCCGGGCAAGCCCATCCCCGCCAGAAATTGCCGTTGGGATCGGTTACTACGGTAAGAAGCTTGACTCTGTCTGCCATTCCGAGATCCTTGAGCACTCGGGCGACATACTGATTGGTCATCGGGTGAACAGAAACAATCACGTCCGGCTCCGATTCTGAAAACAGCTTAGAAAGGTAGCGTTTGACGATCAGATAACCTAATTCCGAATCGTTCGGCTTGAAGGTCTGAATAAACCAGAAGTAGTACTTCATCCAGTCCTGGCGGTTGCCAAGAAGGTAGTTGTAAAGATCCACAAACTTTTTGTTTATCGGGTGGCTCTTTTCAACGATGGTGTCTGAGGTGAGCTCAAATGTGTATCCGCGGGAGTCACGATCGATCAATTCCTTTACTGCTGCATTGATGGCGTTAAAGGCACTCCTGTGCCCGCCTCCCGTGTCTGAGTAGAAGAAGGCTATGCGAAAATTTGACTTCGGCATGGGGGTCTCGCTTTCCAACGGGTTCTCTTTCTGTCGATAATTTGTTAATGTGGTTCTAATTTATGGCTTTTTGAGCCATCTGGTAAGGGCTTTCAAACGGTGACTACAGTTATGTACCAAAGTGCAAGAATTCCAACCGTCTTGGCAACTGCGTTGTTAAGTGCAGCGACCATCTCGTCGGGCGCCTTTGGTGCTGAGACGACGAAGAAGATGCTGACTAGTTCCGCAGAAAAATTCGAGGCACAATCGATCGTCCAAACTACTCTTCCTCCTATTCCGCCGCGCAAAGAGCTGCGAAAGGAACCGGAAGTCGCAGCACTCTATGAGTATGACACTGTTCCGCTCGGAGATCGGCAGCCATTATTGATGGTGCACGGATTGCACGGTGAGTTTCACCCCAATTTCCGCTGGACTAAAGTAGTCAATCATATAAAGCAAGATCCCCAGCTCGACAAGCAATTCAAGATTTATTTCGCTCGCTATTCGACTAGCGACAAACTGCAAAAAACCGTCCCCGAACTGCGCAACGTCATTGCCAAACTTTATGCGTTGTCAGGCAATCGCCCGATCACCATGATGGCACTGAGCATGGGTGGCAACGTCGCCTACGAAGCTTTTCTCGACAAAGACACTGAAGAAAAAATCAAAAAGTTCTTGGCTTTCGGAGTGCCTTTCCATGGCTCGCCGCTGTTCTCCACCGATTGGCTTCAATACGGTGTGTATAAGAATATCTGCTTCCCCTGGACTCGCATCGACCATAGCATTGCCTATCGAGTCTACTTCAAACGCAACGCTGTGTTGATGACCGACTTGCGCTGGGACAATGCTGATACCAGCGTTCCTGAAATTGGTACTTTCCGCTCCAGACTGCCCTTCGGACCAAGCGGCACCCTCACTGTTGCCGGGGCAGAAAATCGCCGCCTTCTGTCGCTGAATGCACAGCCTACAAACAAGAAAAAGATTGTCGCCTACGGCGGCTATTTGCTCAATCCGTATTTGATGCCGAAGGCAGAGCGCTTCATCGAATCGAAAATCATGGCGCCATATACTTTCATCACGCTCAAAGTACCCTCGCACTTTGCTGCAGAACACCCGGTCTTGAAGATGCTCAACCGAGAAATCACAACGGTAGTTTGCAGCCCGTCGGCAAATGAAAAGACAAAGACGAAGTACGTCTATGGTCTCAATGACGGCATCACGCCATTGCAGAGCGCACTCTGCTTGCCTAATTCAGTCATTGCCTCAGTGCCTCTGGCTAGAGAGAGCGATGTCGCCGCAATCAAAACACATACTGATGTCGGCACCGCCAGAGTCTTCCGCAATATCGACCACCTTACCTTTATTGATGGCTACAAGCCTCTGCGCGGAACAAAAAATCTCAAAGACCAATTGAATCCGGCAGAAGGCACTCACACGATTTTCGATTGGATTGGGCTCGACCTAAAACGTTCGCTTGAAGATCAAAGCAAACTGGCCACCGATGGCGATGCCAAACCGGCCAGCTCGAAAACCGAAACAGACTAAATACCCTTTAGCTGGCCGCTGTCACAAAGTATTGACGCATGACAGATGCGGCGGTAGCATTCTGGATTGAGAGGGCGCTTTGAAGTGCTCTTTTTGATCTTCTTATAGGTGTTGTTAGATGCCGGCTCGTCCGACCAGCCTGAAAAAACCTTGCAGCCAGCCCCTCAACGGGCCGGCAATTGCCGCATCTGCCGCTAATAACAATAATAACGACGATAATAATCGCTTCTTGCGGTTAGTAAGGCGGCGCACCGACAAATAAGACGGATACGACCCACAAGCTTTACGACCGCAAGAATCAAGGTTCTTGCGGTTTTTCTTTTGAGCAAAAATCCACAGGAGTAAGAGAAATGACCACAGTCGAGATAAGTTCAACCCAGCTGTCACAGCACACAGGCTCAGCCGTGCGCATACATGGGCATATTCAATCTCTTCGCGACATGGGCAATTTGGCCTTTGTCGTCATCAGAGACATGAGTGGTGCAGTGCAGCTGGTCGCGGACGAGGCGGAAGTGCTGTCGGTTGTACGGCTCGCCACTTGCGAAACACCGGTGAGTGCCGAAGGTGTTGTAGTAGCTAAGCCGAATGGACAGGGATTTGAAATTCATTTGAAAGAGCTGACCCTGCTTTCGACTCCTGCACCATCGCTTCCTGTCGAGATTGGCAAACAGAGCAAAGTTGATGGACTGGCTCTTTCAACTATGCTCGACTACCGTCCGCTCACTTTGCGCAGCCCTAAAGTTCGCGCCATTTTCAAAATCGAGGCAGTCTTCTGCGAAGCTTTCCGCGAGTTTTTGAGAGAGCGGCAATTCACCGAAATCCATTCGCCCAAGATCGTCGCCACCGGAACCGAAGGCGGCGCGCAGCTTTTCAAGCTGAATTATTTCGGGCGAGAGGCGTTTCTCGCGCAAAGCCCGCAGTTCTACAAGCAAATCATGGTCGGTGCGCTCGAGCGAGTTTTCGAAGTCGCTCCCGTTTATCGCGCCGAAGAGCACGACACCACACGCCATCTCAACGAATACATCAGCATGGACGTGGAGATGGGCTTCATCGAAAGCGAACGCGACCTGACCGACTTGCTCAACAAATTGGTTCGCCACATGTTCGAGAAAGTCTCGCAATCTTGCCCGGAAGAACTCAGCCTCTTCGGCGCGAAAGTGCCTGAAGTAGCGGTTATTCCTGCCGTTACTCTTTCCGAAGCAGTGGACATAATCAACAGCTATCAAAAGAAAGGCAGCGCAGAGAAAACCGACCTCGACCCGGAAGGCGAGAAAATAATCTGCGAGCATTTTCTCAAAACTGAAAACACCGATCTGGTATTCATCACCGGATACCCGCTCAGCGTCAGGCCTTTTTATGCCATGCCGCTACCGGCGGAAGGGGAAATGTCCAGCCGCAGTTTCGACTTGCTTTTCCGCGGACTGGAAATCACTACCGGCGGTCAGCGCATACATAGGCATGAAGAGCTGGTTGCGGCCATAAAAGGCCGGGGTCTGGACCCGGAAGCATTTAAAGACTACTTGCAATGCTTTCAATATGGCATGCCGCCTCACGGTGGATTCGCCATCGGGTTGGAGCGCATTGCCAAACAATTGCTGGGATTGCCCTCGGTTAAATTGGCTGCGCTTTTCCCGCGCGACATCAACCGCATGACGCCTTAGGGACTTTCAGTTTCAGTGTGAAAGGCGGTGCCAAGCATCGCCTTTCACCGGGCTGATTCCCAGACAAGCGGCGCCAGAAGCGGTGGTTCCTTTCCCTTCAAATAACCGCCGGAGCCTGCGTTCGGACGTCCTCGTCTGTCGTAGGCGAGGCTAGTCAGTGCCATTTGATGTCTTCTTCTGCTCACGACCGCCAGTGGATGTGAGTGATCCAGAACGGACTCGAATGCGGCTCCTGCAGACTTGAATAGTTTTGCCGCTTCAGCATATTGAGTCAAACGCCAAAACATCTCGGCAGTTGAAATTAAGGCGCTGCCTCTGGCAACGCTATCGGTGAAATCGGCATTTTCACTCCATTCTCTTGCAAAGGCAGCGTAAGTAAGAGCAAGTTCTTCAGCGCCTTCCGAAGCCAGGCCGTTTACGCACAAACGCAGCAACGCAAGCATGTCCACATCGACGCGAGTGACCATACCTCGAGAAGATGCCGCCAACCTCGCCTTGAGCAAATCGGCCCGCTTCCAAAGCACTTGCTCGAAATATCCGTTGCAGCTGAAGTTGAGGTCCCCCTGAACCTCAATGTCCTTCAGTAGTTCCGCAAAACGATTGCTTGCAAATCCCGCTAGTGAATTCATTTTTGCCTCGACTTTTGAATTTCGATCGAGCAACCAACACACGATTTCGCCGTGAAGCGAAACTCAAGTTTGGGACTACGGTAGTAAATGCGGCCGAATGGCCAATTCTTTTTTAGAGCAGACTACGTGAGTTCTTGGTGAAATCCTGAAGATGCCAGATCTAAAAGACGCCAAATGGCGAAAAACATTTTCGAAAAAAACGGATTTCGGGTTTCAGCTTGCCAAGCCCGGGGAATATAAGACGCAGAGAGAAAAAATCCTGCGCCCCTTCTTCCCCCGGGAAGCTTTTGACTAAAGCTTCCTGCTTTGCTTTTAAGGTTTCTTAGAGCAGATTAACCGTTTCGCCCCAGTATTAATATTGGCAACTGATAATTTGCGCTTATACTTCTCTCAAGCAAGGCGTTAAGGTTTCCTTTATTTTTGGTGAGCTTCCTCGGAAGCGCACGGAATCCCCTTTGTCACAGTTTCAACAGAGAGGAGGTTTCATCATATGCGGGTAGAGCTCATTTACAAGCCCGGCTGCAGTTCGTATTCCAGCGTCCGTGATACGCTCGAGAAGGTGATTGCTGAGGAGCGCCTTCCCATCCCAGTGGAGCTGGTAGAAGCCTGTGGTCAGGAAAACGCTTCACCCAGAATCCGCATTAACGGCAACGAAGAACATGATTCCGGAATCACCAATACACTCGAGGCTCTAACCGACCTGCTGAGCAGGAAATGGAAAGAGATTACCGAGTGCCCACTCGCGATTTAAGCCGACAGGGGTTGTGAGGAGCCCCTTAACCGTTAGCCCGTGTAAGTACAAATTTTGAAGACCCGGCATTCGGTATAAAAACCGCCGGGTCTTTTGCTTGGTTGTGATTAAGGACCGGATTGCCACTGCCCGGTATTATTGACAAGTTTCAGGGCTCCAGATATCAGGTCTCAATAGGCTCCCGATGCTATTCAATTCTCTGACGTACGCAATTTTTCTTCCCATTGTGGTCGCTCTTTATTGGGTCAGCCCGGTTAAATTCCGAGTGCCGATTCTTTTGATTGCCAGCTACGTCTTCTATATGAGCTGGCGGCCTATCTTTATCTTGCTCATCCTCGGGCTCACGGTCGTCAATTACTTCTTTGGCTTCTATATCTCTAAGTCCGAGAACAACAAGAAGCCGTGGCTGATCGCAGCAGTTGCGACTAACCTGGTTACTCTCTGCTTTTTCAAATACGCCTATTTTCTAAACGACAGCCTCGGGTCCCTTATCAAGCCACTGGGCATGGCACCGCCGGCAATGGCATTCGATATTGTTCTGCCGCTGGGCATCTCTTTCTTTGTCTTCGAATTCATCCACTACGTGGTCGACGTTTATCGCGGCAGCGCCCCCATCAAATCATTTATGGCGTTCGCTCTTTTCGCCAGTTTCTTTCCCACTCAAATCGCCGGTCCCATCAAACGTTTCCAGGATTTTATTCCGCAATTTCTCAATCCGGCCAAGTTCTCTATAAAGGATTTGGATTCGGGAGTCTCTCTCATCCTCATGGGTTTGTTCAAGAAAGTCCTTATTGCCGACAATCTGGCATTCTTCGTGCAGGGCGGCTTCCAGCATCCAGAACTCTTTACTGGACTGGATCTCTGGCTCTTCACTTATGCGTTTGCATTTCAAATCTATTTCGACTTTTCCGGCTACACAGATATAGCCAGAGGTTCGGCAATGCTCTTCGGCTACAAAGTGCCGATCAACTTCAATTTGCCGTATCTTGCCAAAAACATTGCTGATTTCTGGCATCGCTGGCATATTTCGCTTTCCACCTGGTTGCGCGATTACCTGTTTATTCCTTTGGGCGGCTCACGCGTTTCGGCAAAATGGAAGGTCTATCGCAATTTGATGATCACCATGGCCCTGGGCGGGCTTTGGCATGGAGCGGCTGGGCACTTTCTGGTCTGGGGCATTTTTCACGGCGCCATGCTTGGTCTGCACAAATTGTTTAAAGACGGTCGCGAATGGCTTTCAGACAACGGATACTCTTTCGTTTCAAGCGCCGTCGATTCAAAATTAGGAACGGCTCTTTCCACTCTTTTCACCTTCCACGTTGTTTGCATCGGCTGGGTACTTTTCCGTGCCGACACGATGGCAACGGCAGGGGAAATCCTCAAAAAGCTTTTCTTCATGGACACAGTCTTCAGCGGCATGCCCTCTTATGCTGCTGCGATGAACCTTCCCAGCATCAATTACCCGCTTATCTATCCGGCGGTCTTTCTGCTCTTACCCCTTTTGGCAATTTCGCATGTGCTCATGGGTTACATCGACAAAACCAACTGGGTGGCGCGCTCGCCTAAAGTGATAAAAGCGGCATGGGTCTGCGCTTTGATGTTGATGATTCTCGTATTTTCGCCGGACAAATCACCCAAGTTCATTTACTTCCAGTTCTAAGCATATTTATGATGGTCAGTAAAAATTCAATTTTGAAAACCTTGCTCTCCAGCTTCGCCGTGCTCGGACTTGGTATGTTTCTGGCAGTTGATGCCGGTTTTCGCATTGCCGACAAGAACCTTCACCTGACCGATCCGCACAACTCACCGATTCGCAGTCTTATCTGGTGGACGGCGAAAGGTTATCTGGCAGAACCAAAGGCACCGGATATTGTTTTACTCGGCTCCAGTTTGATGATGACGGCTCATCATGCAGGCGACGCCACCAAGCGCAATGAGATAGTCAATGAAGTCAAACACTTCCATTCGACTTGCATGGAAGATTTTCTGGCGCAAAAAGGCGGGCAAAAACCGAGCGCTTTCAGCTTTGCCATTGCCGGTCAAATGGCGTCTGATGCCTACTTGATTGCACGCTCCCTACTGGTGGGCGACAAACAACCGAAGGTTATCGTCTACGGAATTGCTCCGCGCGATCTCATCGACAATACATTGCCCAGCCCGGCCAGCACCGAGACTTTCCGCTACTTAGACCGCTTCAGCGATTTTTCGGATATTGCCTTATCGGCTCGAACATCGGCGAACGAATTCATTCAATATGGACTGGAAAAGGCAATCTACACACTGTCGCATCGACCTGATCTAATCTGTCTGCAGCATAAATTTGCATATTCTCTTGCACCCTTTGGAAAGGATGCGCACACAGATGCGCAGATCAAAACTCCTTTTGCGCTGAGAGCAATCGCGCGGATGGATGTGCCGGACGATAACGGCGCCAACGAATTGCGCATTGGTCCGTATGACAAAGCGACCGAGCCTTTTCGAGATAATACGACCGAGTATCGTCATCGCTATGCATACATAAAACAGAAGACTTATAAAAGCCAGCTTTCTTATTTGAACAAATTGATGAGCTTGTGCAAGCAGCAAGGGATTCAATTAGTGGTGGTAAACATGCCGCTCACGCCAGGCAATGTGAGTCTAATGGCACCCGGGTTTTACGATCAATACAAAAGCACGGTTGCGGCGATGGCTAGAGAAAACGGTGCCGGCTTCCTGGACATGAATAAGCAGGATGCTTTCGAGCAAAAACATTTTGCCGACACTGTTCATTTAAATGGATTGGGAGGCGTGCAGTTTTTCAAACTGCTTAGTGATGAGCTGGCGCTGGACCGCTCGTTTACTGCTGCCTTGTCTGCCACCCAATAGCAAATGACGATGGCCGAAAGCTCTCCATCCAAAGAGGCACCACCTGCAGTGCTGCCTGAAAAAGCTGAAGAGAGCTGTAAATCGTTTCGCTTCGCTCTTGTATTTGCGCTCGGATGTTTCGCTGTCGGTCTTACTGCCGCGCTCTTTCAAAGCTTCCGTCCGCCGGTGATGGCGCTGGCAACGGTCTTTGACTCGGGCGGGTATCTGATGGCAGCGAAAAACGTTCTGGCCTGCTTCAATGACATCAGAAATGGCGCCGACCATAGCATTTCCATCAAATCACTGAGCGAAGTGCTGATTTTGAATGGTCCGGTCTTGCCTTGTCTCGGCAGCGCCTTCTTCGCATTGACGGGGCGAGAACCAAATCTTTTGGATATGCGCGCTCCTATAGTGTTACAGGCGGTGATGCACGCGCTGACAGCAGCGCTTCTGGCAATTACAGGCTGGAAATTCACAGGCGGACGCGCCATCGGTTTAGCATCCGGACTGATCTATGCAATGTGGCCCGCTGCCATCATGGGTGCGAGTCGCTTTCTTACTGAAACAGTTACGGCACTGATTATCACTGCAACTTTGCTCTCGTCTAGTTTCATCGCCCCCAAAAGGCAAGACTCAAAGCTTGCTCTTTCCCCCATAGCGGGGGCAACTTTCGGAGTTTGCATCGCCATTTTGATGCTTGTCAAAGCCGCTCTTGCTCCCGGTGCGCTTCTGGTTTTATTTGCTGTTTTTACGATTCTTTTTCTTGCTAAGGCGCAAAAGCGAACTTTCATTGCCACGCTGCTCGCGGCTGCTGCCGGGATTGTTGTTGTTTTCACTCCCTGGTTGCTCTTTACCAAAACAGCAACAGGCGAAGTGTGTTTTCTTCCCAAGCGGCTGCCCACATTCAACATAGCTACCGGGCTTAATCCGGAAACAGACGGCTGGGGCGCCTTGCCTGACACACCCATGGTGAAGATGTTTTCCGAGTCTGATGGACCGGCTGCAGTTGCAGCGGCATTCTACAAGTTGAATCCAGGCGACTTCTATGGACGAATGGCGCGCAAACCGCTTCGTCTTTTCCTCACTCCGTGGAACGATTTCAAAATCGACTGCCTTGGCATACCGGTCAACCTGCAGGTATTTGCACATCAAACTCTGATCTTGTTTGGGCTGTTCGGACTGATTACATTTATCTCGACTCCGCTCACCATGCGCTCCAGGGAAGATGGCCATAGCCTGCCGATTACCGAGGCGCAATCAACAACCATCAGCTCGCTTATTATTGGCATCGGTGCACTGGCGATTATCTTTGGCCATGCCACTTATCTTCTCTTTGTCGCAGACAGTCGTTATGGATTTACCGCCATGCCCTGTCTTATGTTGTTCGCCATTTGGCTGGGCGGCAAAAATCAAAAGCTCAAGAAGTTTGCGCTGCTGAGACTTTCTCTTGCCGCCGCATTCATCATGGTGGCATTTAGTTTGAACGGCGAAGTCTGGCGATCTCTTTTTGCTGCCGGCTCGACAGAAATCCTTGCCAGTTCGCTAATGCTTGGTGCGCTGCTCCTCTTCATCGGCTGCCTGCTTGCAGTGCGAACATTACTTGGTTCGGGCCGGTCCAACACATCAGCGAAAGTTCTGGCATTTCTGCTTACCTATATGAGCATGACCCTCTGCCTGGCGGCCTCATTATTCGGCAGAGAAGTCGTCTGCGACTGGCAAGTGCGGCTCAGCAGCAAGGAAGCGCTCACCCGCACCGTCAAATTGCCTGTCACGACAAGCACTTTCGACAACGCCATGGTATTGGCGAACATACGCGGTGACTGGCGAGCGGTCAGGCTCAAGGTCAACGGCAAAGAAGTGAGCGCGCCAGCAATCTCGCTTTTGCAATTGTCCGGTAATCCTGATCTATGCAACGACTATCGCACATTTGGATTCATCTTCCACACTGACACGGACGGTCTTGATCAGTGGCGTGCGTTTGTTGTGCCGCCGGGCTTGCTCAAACCCGGCGAAGAGAACACCATTGCGCTGACCGGTGCAGAGAGCAAAACGCACGCAGCCTTGACAGGCGCCACTACAGGCAGTGCAGGAAAAATCAAATCCACTGATGTCTTTGGCCCGTCGATTCGCATTTTTTCCCCGACCAAACTCTGCAATAACCCCAGCATTCTCGATCCAAGGTTGAGAGAGCAAATGCCTGACTCAGTGCGAAACGCCGTTTGCAAAAGACTGACAGCAGCCAATAATGAGAGTTCCGCAAGTTCAAACGACGACCTTTCCAGTTCGTTCGGAAAACAAACCGGGCAATATCACATGTTCTTGCTGGTCAATGACTCGCGTAAGTCGGCCGCAAGCAACCAAGCAAAATCGATTCCCATCTATATAGATGTACGAAATGCCGAGCAAAAACCAGGCCCCGGCAAATCAAAGCATGCGGTCTTAAGCGGTGCCACGATTTCTGCCGAATATCTGCAAAAGCCGCATCTGCGCCTAAAAATATCGGGTTTGGTGGACAGTGCCGGCAAAGTAAATGCTGATATTGAGCTGATTGATTGGGGATTGATGCAATGTCCAATCCGTCTTGCTGTTTCGCCCCCATCGATTGAAGGCAGTGGAAAACGCCCATTCAGCATTGAGGGGATCATGGCGACAACTTCGATAGACAAGCGAGCTTGCACAGCGATGATCAAAATCTCATCCGATCTTGTACCATTATCGGTCAGCGATCTGAAGCTCGAAGTAGAGCCTCTGGCGACGCCGGCACTAAATATCAACGGCAAACGTTGGTACTGAAAATCGGCTGGTGGATAGTAGTATCCAATCGCATACTACACAACATTTGGGTGCCTACTTGCACTTTTGCACCGTCAAAATCTACCATGTAGGCAGTTGCAGTTTTTTATTACACCAGCACGATGCAATCCATCGTGTGAGGAGGGTTTATGTCCGTTGAAACACCAACCAAAATCGTTGATGCAGCAGCATATTTCGAAGCCAAACTGGCTTACGAAATCGGCCCCATCGGCTTGAAAATGGCTATCGAAAATGGCGAGAACTACACCATCGTCGACCTGCGCACCCCTGAACTCTTTGCGAAAGGTCACATTCCTGGCGCAATCAACCTCAAGTTTGAAGAACTTGACAAGAACTTGGATAAACTGAGTAAGGACAAAACGACCGTGGTCTACTGCTACGACATCGTTTGCCACCTGTCGTCCAGGGCAGCTCTCGAGCTTGCCAAAAAGGGCTACAAGGTCAAAGAGCTCGTCGGCGGTTTTGACACCTGGGCCGAAAAAGACCTCAAAGTTGAAGGAACCGGTCAAACGCACAAATCGAGCTCTTGCTGCGGTTAACCACTAAGGAGAAATCCATGAAGAAATTCAATGTAAGCCTTTTGAGTATGGTTGCTGTCGCTTTTGTTGGCACCTCGCTCCTTCCGGCAATAGCCGGCGAAGGTTGCTGCGGCGCCAAGAAAGAGAAAGCACAAGCAGAAGATTGCTGCAAAGACAAAGCAAAAGCAGAAGCCAAGTCTGATGCTAAAGCTGCTGCTGATGCCGCAACCACTGCTGATGCTTCCAAAGCTACAGAAACAGCAAAACCAGCTAAGTAGGCTGTCATCCCATTCAACATGGGTTCAAGCATTGAGAAAACCAGCGCGCGCGCGCTGGTTTTTTTTCATGCATTCTATAAAACATCAGCAAGCGATAGACCTTGGATCTACTCGATAGCGCATCCAGCCAGTCACCGGCTTTGCACCGATGCGGTTGTAAAAACCGATTGCCGGCTCATTCCATTCGAGAACAGACCATTCAAAACGCGCGCAATCGCTTTCTCTTGCAACGCCTGCAAGATGAGCCATTAACCTTGCACCAGCACCGGTGCCACGATATTGCGGCAGAACGAAGAGATCTTCCAAGTAAAGTGTTTGCCTCCCTTCCCATGTTGAATACGCAAAGAAATAGAGTGCAAAGCCAATTGGCAAGCCATCAACCTCTGCCACTGCGCATTCGAAGGGAGGCTTCTCCTGCTGTAACTGGCTGCACAATTCATCGGCAGTTACCTTTACGCTAGTCTCTTCCTTTTCATATTGTGCAAGCGCAGTAATCAAATTCAAAATGGTTTGCGCATCAGCTGGTGTTGCTCGACGAATTGCCAGTGCCATAAATTTTCCTCCGATGCAAAACGATATCGGCGCCGGCTCATCCGCCGCCTCAGACATAGCCTTGTTTGAACTGATGGCAATTTACTACCGATGGTTCGGCCTGTACATTTTTTGGCGATATGATACATTTATTTCGTATTTGTAATATTTATTACATCAATGCTTAAGGTCACAAATATCGTCCGCGACATACTTTTCTCGTCAGAACTAGAGCTGACGGCACTTTCAAGGCGCGTACTCAACCTATCCGCGTACGCCAAGCGCATTCAAAAGGAAGTAGAGCGTCGCGCGATGAAACCAGTGCAGGTTGGAACGATTGTCGTAGCTTTGTCGAGAATTTCGTCAGAAGTTACTGTTGAAGATCCGCTGCTTCCGAAAATTGAATTGCAAGGAATTGCCGTAAAAACAAATCTTGCCGAAATTACTTTCAACAAATCGGCAGCCAACAAATTGCGAACTCAAAAACTTTATTCAGATGCGCAATTCGCTCAGGCAGACTTTCTCACAATTACATATGGCGCCGGAGAAATCTCGATTATCGCGCCAATGCCACTGGCAAAGCCGATTTTGAAGAACTTTAGACCGGATGAGCCGAAATTGCTTTTGGAGAATCTAGCTGCTCTAACAGTGCAGTTTGGAGATCACTTCATCGACACGCCCAACATGTACTTCGCCTTGTTGCGAGCAATTTCTGTCAGGAAGCTGAACCTTGTAGAGTTGATATCTACATTTACGGAACTTACTTTTCTCGTACGACAGTCAGATCTCAATGAGCTTTTTCTGCTCATGAATTCACTGATGAAGAAGAGCGGATAGGACGGCTTCCGGCGCTTCATTGTGCTCACCATATTGGGCACACTTAGAGGCAGCAAGTTTGGCAGTGTCGTAATGCTCAAGATGAAGACCGCGATATGTTCGATCTAAAATCTTCCAGCCAGGCACAAAGTCGGGATACTTAGAAGTGATGGAATCAACCGTCGAAAAAGCATCCTCATAGCGAGCCAAATCAACCAGCGATTCTGCAATCATGTAATCAACAGCAAGAGACTTTTCTCCTTCCATTCGTGCATTTTCCGCATACTCCAGGCTCTTTGCACGCTGGTCTGGATGCTTGATGAAATACGACGCGGCAATATTCTTCAGTGAATGTTCGTCATCAACGACATTCTGCAGCGCTATGTCATAGTGAGCAATTGCCTGATCGTAGTCTTTATTAGCGAAATAAGCGTCGGCAATTTTTACTTCATGCGCGGCGCTGGCAATCTGCCGCATTTTGTCGAATGGTCGGCCGTATTGAAAAGGCACACCCGAATTCGCCTTCAGGTGAAACGGCACCGGAATGTAATTGTTGGGGTCTTGTGGAGGGTAATAGACAATACCAGATGGATAGTTTTGGAAAGGAGGCGGTGAGCAGATGAGAGGAGGAGCAGCGCAAAATGCGTACAAAGTGGCTCCGCATACCAGAAGAGTCGGCAAAAGAAGCCCCGCCAGTCTCAGCAATTTTCGATTTTGCTCGGACAGATCGAGTGTAGACGATTGCAGCAAACGGTGTTTCAACAAGAAAACCAAAGAACAAACAGCAAAACTAGAAAGCAAGATTGCCACTACCAGTAGTGCATTACCAAAATGGTCTCTGGAAAGTTTCCAGGCACTAAATGCCATGCCGCCAAACAAGAAAACATTGACAATTTGATTTATTCTCGTCTGCGGCCAGAAGGTTGGAATCTTTCTTGATTTGTTCTTAGAAAACATTACGCACCTGCGCTTCCATAAAGTCGCATCGACTGTTTTGATTTTTCCAGGCTACAACAGCAGGTCACAGAAGTTGCCAGGGTAAACACTGGTTCAACCTCATCCTATGTCCGGCAAACTTTGGGATGTCAATGCGACACAAATATTAGGCGTGAGCGTCAGTTGATTTGTAACCCTGGAAACTTTACGGATGCGCCTGCAAAGGCGCCCAGGAGAGCTACTTCGTGAATTTAAAAACTAGAAGACCTGGCGCCGCTGCACTTGCGTCAATCTTATTTTGCGCAACCCTCTCAGGTTTGTATGTTCTATCAATTTTGTGGCGTGTCTCAGTTGCCGAGCACGAGGTCATGGGCAAAGACCTGATGCTGCACATTTTCACATCGAGGAAAGAATTCGATAAGCCCCAAACCATAGACTCATACATGGCGGCGACCTTCTCTCAAAACTACAAGAACATGCGTTTTGATGTATGGCGCGACAAGATCAATGGTTTCCAACACACGTACGGATCTGCTCTGGCAGCCTTTGAACTCGGCGATTATCTTTCAGACAAATTGTTTGTCGCAAACGAATTTACTGAATGGTTTTTCGATAAAGATGGCGTTTCTGAGCGAGATTTGCGCGACAGACACCGCGATCTGGAAAACAATAGAATCGGGCGCGGCATTGCCAGGCAAGCTCATCAGATCGGCTATTTCGGTCACGACGCAGAAGAGTACATGCGCGACCGAATTGTGCTTGCCATCGAGAACGAGCGCTCGGTGATAACTCACTGGATGGATCCAAAAGTAGATCTATTGCCGACGGAAGCAGATATGGGCTGTCCGAATTTGCCGAAAATCAACGGATACGACTGCTACAGAACGGCTCGACAAAAGATCAAAAAAACAAAACAGCGCATCGCGCGCAAAATACATAAGTACTGGAACAAGGTTGAAGCATTGGTCACCTGAGCTCCCAGATTTAATGTTTCTGCAGTCCAAAAATTCTGCCGGCTGAATAGACACGGTTGTCCATTCTCCCCCTTCACACGTGACGACCATCACGACAGGGAGAAGCGATATGGGACAACCTAATGCTATAGAGTCAACAGTTTGCGCGGTTGAAGACAAAAACGTCGCCAAAGTCAACGCAGAAATCGACTCTACATTAATAGGACAAGCTCTGGACTTGTTAAAACAGTCAAAGAGCTATTTGACTGTGAATCCACTCACTCAAGGTGCCGGCGAGTGGGGGACATGCACAGGCAAATCGCTTCTGCCGGACGTTAGCATCGGCAAAATGGGCGAAGCGGCAGCGGCCGCAGCCGCTGGTGCCATTGTCGGTGGCGTGGGTGGCGCGATTGCCGGACGCGTGCCCGATAGAGAAACCGCAGAGAACGTTGCACGTGGGGTCGTTGCAGGAGTAATCGGCGGGGTGGCTAGCGGTATCGCCGGCGGTGCAGCCGAACGTGCGGCCAATAAAGCTTTAGACGGCGCAGCTGCAGTCGGCGGGGTGATTGGTGGGGCAGCCGGAGCAGGCGCGCAACGAATCGCGAAGGAAGTGGCCGACGGTGCTGCACTGAAAGCCGCAGAAGGAGCTATTACGGCAGGTGCGGGCGTGGCGGGCTCGGCTGCAGCAGAAGCAATTAGAATAATTCTCGGAAACCAATACTTGCCAGTGGTTACAAAGGACCTCAAAACCAAGAAATAATCTGAACTAAGGAAGCTGCTAACTTCGACTGCGCTTTTTTCTTCTTTAAACCAGTAATTGACGCATGTATCCGACCTCGACTCTCGTCCATGAAAATTGATTTGTGCCGCCGCCGGATCAACTGGCAAAGCGGCACAAAGTGAATGTTGCTCAATTAAAAGACTGGATGCCGCCTTTCAATCGAGTTTCTTTTTTGTCCTAACCTGCAATCATTCTGGCGTCAGCCGGTTAAGGAGGCTTTAAGAAGCAATTGTGTGCTCACTGCGAGAATGGTTAGTTTGACAACACTTCTGCTTTAAGGCGATAAAGCTTGCCGTGATTGGCAAAGAACAAGTGCGCGGCACAGTTGATGCCTGTGATCGAACGCAAATCGCGCACGTATCCAACCAATTGAGGAAGGTGCTCGGCAGCTCTCGTCTCAATTTCTTCTATTGGAAAACTGTCGATCTTATAGTCAACCAGGTGCCACTCCCCATCCTTATCTTCAATGAGCAGGTCAGGTCGCTTATCTTGCAAGCCTTCATCAACGTAGCTGAAATATGGAATTTCATGCAACCGGCGGCGGGCGTTCTTCATCAGGAAAAACAAATCACTGTCGAAGAATTTTTCCATCCATCTGTCGCCTTGCTTGACCAGGTGCGCAACCACTTCAGGATGACTGGCCCAATCTCCTTGGGAAAGTGCTACTTCTTCTAAAAGCCAGGACTGCGGCCGGTCAAGCCGCGTCAGCATATGCTCCATCAACGAGTGGAAATAGGTACCTACTAATGTCGCCTCGAGCCTGACACCCTGCTTACCGGGAGTTATCCTTCGGCTGGTCGGTGCCCGCCAAACAGCATCCGAATCAAGTATGGGCTCGATCAGATCCAACCTGAGCAGTTTTTTCGTCTCGTCCAGTTCTTCGATTACCGAGACCGAATCGAATTCGATTTGCTCTTTTTCTAGTTGTTCGAATCTTCTCAACGCCACTTTCGATGCCGGAGCGAGGTCGAACGAAACTCTATCCTGTCCCGAGTAATCCTCAGGAATGAAGTGATCGAAAAGCCACGTTTTAAACGACTTGAATTGAGCGCCCTGCTCATTTGCATCGATGAACAATGCCAGGTGATCGCGTGGACGAGTCATAGCTACATACAATAATCGTTTCTTTTCCTCAGCCTCCATGTCCGTGTCGACCAGCTTCACAAGCTGGAACCATGCGGGAGTCAACTGCTCTTTTTCACGGCTGTGCGAGACACTGCGGTCGGAATTAAGCGCGATGCCATATTGTTTGTGAAACATCAGCTTCTTGTAGCGCGGGTCTATTTTTGAGGATAGAAACGGCAAAACGACAACGGGAAATTCCAGACCCTTAGAAGCATGAATGGTCATAAGCTTCACAACATCGTCAGTTTGCAACGGTGCATCGGCCTGCTTTACTTTATGCTCGCGCATAAGCGACAAGCGACGGGCGAATTCGCCGGGTGACAAATCTTCGCTTCCCGTGGCAAGCTGAACCAATTTCCAAAGATTACGAGAGCGCTGCCGCCCGTTTTTCGAAGACAAAAGGACAGTGTCGTAATTTGTCAGCGTCAAAATCTCGCGGATCAACTCACCAAGAGGTCTTATCTGCGCGCTTTCTTTCAGCTTCTTCAGGTCGGCGACGGCCTGGCGGCAAACTTCGAACCCGGGGCGTCTTTCCTCGGCTACTTTACATAATAGCCCCCAGAGAAAGGGGTTTTTCACGTTGCCTGCATCTGTAACCAACTGGTGGATAACATCATCGGGGACAGAAAATAATGGCGACCGGATCGCACCCAACAAAGAGTGGCTGTCGAATTCATTGTCGAGAAATCTCAATAGATTTTCAATGTCAAAGACCTCCTGCCGCATCAGGAAACTCTTTCCACCAAGCGTAACGAACGGTATGGAGTGGCGCGTCAAAGCTTCTTCTAGAGGCGCAAAGTGATCGTTCTTCTGGACCAGAACGGCGAAATCGCCAAATTTGGCCGGACGAGACGCGGAGCCGTCTTTTAATTGTATCGGCAGAGCAAGGCGAACTTTCTCTTCGATCCACTGGCAAATCAATTCGCTCTCGAAGCTCTTTTTATTCTCTCTTCCGGCCGTATCGAAATAAAGAACTTCGACTCTTTCGGTGTCGACAACACGCTCTCTGTGAGCATCCAGGCTCTCGAACGCGGCACGATAAATTTGCGGATCATCTCCGGGATCAAGCAAATTTTCAAAAACCGCATTGACTCCGCAGACCAGATCGGGGTGGCTGCGAAATGATCGATTGAGCGGAATCACTTCCTTTTCTCCACTCAAAAAATCGATTTCAATATTGCTCGGCATTGCCGATAAGGCGTTTTTCCATTCGTTGAAATTGGAAACATCCGCACCTTGAAATTTATAAATCGATTGTTTGTCATCGCCAATTAGAAACAGCCGGGTTTTGGCACCGGCAAGCGAAGCGACGAGCCGAGCTTGCGTGGCATTGGTATCTTGAAACTCGTCAACGAGAATAGCCCTAAGAGATTTATTGAAATGGTCTCTTGCAGGAGAATCGGTTTCATTGAGAGCTTTGAAAGTAAACCGAATCAGATCGTCATAGTCTAATTTGTGGACGGTGCGCTTTTTACTCTCGTATATCGAGACTGTTCGCTGCGCCATGGCGATAAAAGATCGAATCAAATGAAAAGCATCGGTGTCTGCTTCTCTCAATCCCTCCGGTACTTTCTTGAGCGCGGCTTTGACTGCATCTTTGAGATTGGACATCTGCTGCCTGAGCGGCTTTGCGTCATTACCGCCCTTGGTGCGCAATGACTCGTAATTCTTCAGCGCCTCCGCATAAGACCAGAGTTGGGGAGTAATTTCTTTGGCGCGGCTTGCAGTTTCAATACCCTCTGCCAGCGTGATGAAATTATTGCGAATCTCTTCCAGTTCCGTCCCTGGCTTCCATGGATTGGCGCGGACATCCGCAAGAGATGGTGCCCATTGGGGATGATTGACCGTCTGGCACAGAGCGCGTTTGCGCGCCCACTGCAAAAGTTTTTCGAAACGGGCGGCGAAGGCTTCGTCCGTGGTCTCGTCCATAGCATCAATCACTTCAGAGAATTGCACAGATGAATTGAGAATGTCCAACAACCATTGCTTCACTTCATCGATGCTGAAAAATTCCAGCAAGTCGTGCTCGGGGCTGCGACTGGAAATTGCATAGCGGAAAGCTTCCTTGATGCTGTCTTCGCATAGTTCCGCGCGCTCGATGTCTTCAAGCACCTCAAATTTTGGGTCGACGCCTCCTTCAACTGGAAACGCTTTGAGAATGCTGTCGCACAAGCTATGGATGGTTCCAATGCGCGCCCCATCAATGTCAGCCATGCACACCAACCAGCGCTGACGCTCCTCTCCTTCGGACGAATCTTTTAGAGATTGAAAGCGAGCTTTCAATCGCGTGCGCATTTCACTGGCGGCCTTCTTTGTAAATGTCACTGCCACAAGATCGGCAATGGTCAATTCCGGATCGCTGCGAAGCACCTCTATATAGCGTTCTACCAGGACATGAGTTTTTCCGGAGCCGGCACCGGCAGAAACGAGAACATTTTTGTCGATGCTGAAAACCGCGGCTTTTTGCTGTTCTGTGAGCTGAGACATTATTCTTCATCCTCCGCAGAACTGCCGCTTTCCGTAATGCGACAAATCATCGAGTGAGGGCATCCCCGGCAAGAAACTTCGCCGTTAGGCTTCACTTCGAAATCACCTCTGGAGATGCGAGACACATAGTCAATTATGTAATCGCGAGATTTATCAAGGATGTTCTCGACTTCATCTTCTTGCGCTTCAGGCTCGCCATCTTTGGGTTTCTTTTTCTTTTTGATAAACTCGAGTGAACCGATTGTTCCAGCCTTAGAAATGCTGAGAAACTGACCGCATTCTACTTCTGCCCCGGGCAATATCGACTGTGAAACCGCCATTGCATAAATTGCCATTTGCAAATTTCGCCCGGCCAGGGTGTCTTTCTCGGTGATAGGGGTAGAGCCTGACTTGTAGTCGACGACACGCACTTTGCTATGTCCGCTTGCTGTAGTTTCAGCGGCTACATCGATGCGATCGATCACCCCGACGATTTTGATTTCTTTTCCATCGGTCTTGATCGTCAAAGGCGGTGAAGCCTCCTCTCCCTTCCTGCTGCTGCCGAAGCCATGCTCGAAATAAGTTGGACGAAAACGCCCTTGCTCCTTCAATTCCCGCCGTTTTTCTTCGCCGATAAAACGGGTCAATCGAAAAACGATTTCTTGATTTTCATATGCTGCAAACTCGCCGCGTTTAACATCCGCTCTAGCATTCATGGAAACAATCGCAGTCTTGGCTACACTTTCCAGGATACGCTCGATATCCTCATCACTGGTGTCCATCAAGGATTGATTTCTGTTTTTCAGCTCGATGTAAAACAATTCCAAAGCCTTGTGATAAGTCTCACCCAGTGTGGTGACAACCAAATCGTGCGTCGGTTCCTCATGCGGCTCAACTCTGAGCACATGATTCATCCAGTATTTGAACGGGCATTTTCCATAATCATTCAGCCGCGAAGAACTCCAGTCGTTGGGCATGTTGACTTTGAGAGATCCGCTCGTCACCAGGTCCGTCAACCATCCGTTATAGATAAGATGAGATGCGCCGCTCTCGCGCGCCTTGAGCATCGCAACGGGTGATGAAATCTTTTCTGTATAGGCTGCCACATCAGGGTGAGTCATTGCCACCATGGCCGAATTTTGATTGCGCCATAATCTGTTGGCGACAAGGTCCTTTACTGAAACAGGTAAATTTGTAGACGTGGAAAACGGATCGACAGTCAGAATAGAACGCAAGCCTTCTTCCTTTCCGCCGGTCAGCAAGAAGGATGGGATCAATTCTTCGCCGCCAACAATGTCCGTAGTTGGGCACGTGATCACGATGCGCTCGCGAGCGCGCTCCAATAAAGAGTTAAACAGTGCCGATTCGAATCCTGCGTGATGGCGGGGATTGTGCAAATCAACGCCAAAGAATTTCCACTTCTTTATCTCCTCAGGGCTGGCAAAACCAGAACGAGACATCCGCCGGGGGAACTCTCCTTCGACCAGACCGGCCAGATAAATATCCGAGAAAGTCTTGTTGGGAGCCAATTCCGCACTGCAAATGCGCACCTGATTTTGGCCTTCTCCCGGGCTGCGGTAGGTCGATTGCTCGAGCATGTGAACGAGCTTGCGCGCAAACTCGGCATAAGAAAAGGTCTGGCCGGCGATTATGGTCGATTCCTTAATCAGCAATGCCAGTGATTGTCTGACCGCCGACAAAGTCGTTTCCCTCTGCCAGCGGTGAAGTGGAACCTCGTCTTCTTTATCGCCTTCGGGTGAAGCAAAGCAAATTTCGAAGATATCCTCGACCCAGCTCACCCACTGCTCGTGAGGGCGAACATCAGAAGGCGGCGTAATTTGATCGAAAAAATTGCCCAGCGCTGTTTTCAAAGAAACGCTGCCAATCAGGCGCGCACAATCCTCCCACTGATCGCGACCGGTTACGACGGCAAAATCATTGGCGGATTTTTTATCGAGGGTTTCCACATCTTCGCGCGTCAAACCAAAGGCTGCCAGCCGTGTATATGGACTGCGCAAAAACTTTATTGTCTCTGCTCGCGGAAAGTTGCTCACCGAAAGTGTCAGAAGTTGTTGATACCACTGCGCAAGGGGCAGCGACAATAATTCGATCGACTCGTCTAAATAGTGCGGGATGCCGGAATTCTCGAAAGCGCTGCGAACAGCCGTTCTATACTGCTTTAAGTCCCGAATCACAACAAGCATATCCGATGGCTGTATCTCATCAGAAACCAATCTTTGCTTGATGCGAGAGGCGATGAAATCCAGTTCGAAATATCGATCCATGGTCCGGAATTTTTCGACTGTATATGTACGCGGCGTCGCGGCTGCTGCATCGGCCTCACCGGGTGTGGTGCGTCCCAGCGAATCGGCCATGGCAAATAAGCTCAACTGAATCGAGTTGTCAGAGCCGCCCTGCTTGCGTTTTCTTGTCTTCAATACCGGCACATCAGGTGCAACTACCGGAACCGCCGGTTGAAACGTCGAATTGATATTCAAGGATCCGGAAAAAATATTCTCCAGATCCTTGAAGCTGTCGTCTTTCCACAGATAGTCGTTGTTGGGATCGTCTTCCGGACGCAAGTAGTCGAAAAGCACCTCGACTTTCTTGCAATAAGGTGCAAGCAATTGAACGGCTTGCAGTTGCAGCGGATTGAACCTGTCGAAACCATCGACGGCAAGAAAACCGAGATTGAGATCGATATCTTTGTCCGTCGTCAATTTTTCGCGCAGCTTGAACGAAACTATGCGCTGATCGACATAACCCAGCCTGTCGAGCTCCTGCCAATATCGCTCATAAATGCGCGCTAACTCCATATACTTGGAGCCCGTTTCCACGTTTTTCTCCAGCCGCACAATCACGTCTTCCGGCGACAAGGCGGCGCGCTCGAACTCATCGATCAATTCGATAATCTGCTGTGAGGTACCGTTAAATTCAATAATCGGCTCGAGCGCTCTGAGCGCGCCTTCTTCTTTCATGTTCAGTAAAATTTGCTGGAGCAATACAGGGCGGACGCGCTCGGGCATTAATCGAAAAGACACACCCAAGCGTCGCAGGTTCTCTTCCAGCAACTTGTAGAAAGAAAGAATCTTGAGACCGAAGACGCCCGGAAAATCTCTGTGTTCTGCAGCACCATCGGCCTGCCGCTTTTTCACAAGCGCCAGCAGTCTTTCAGTAATCAACCGCCTGTATCTTTGCGATGGCACTACCAGGAGTGCCTCGCCCGGACGGTTCGTCTCCAGATAGTCGAGCAGGCGCTCGAGCAATTTAACGCTCTTGCCAGTCCGATATGGTCCGGTGAAAACTTCGATATTCGTCATGCGTCGATATATGCGATGGAATACACAACGTATACACGCCCCGCTTTGCTAACGGAGTGCATTGTTCACAGGTCCGGCAGAAACTGCCTGTTACCTTAGATATTCTCGCATGTTCGAGTTGACGCCGCGCCGCAATTTATTGAGCGCCCTGACCTCGAGGTTTCGCGCCTGTTCTTTGGTCAAACCCATATTGCGCCCTGATTCTTCCAGGCTCATGGGCGTTCTGCCGGTCAAGCCGTAACGAAAGGAGAGCAAATCCCGCTCTTCCGAATTCAGTACGACCAGCGAATCCATGACATGAGAAACGAGCAAATTGGCGGCTGTCGCTTCGTCCGGCGCCAGCGCCCCTTCATCTTGAATGACATCGGCCAGTGTGGCATCGGAATCGTCGCCGCAGGCAGAGTCCAGCGAAAGCGGGCTTCTAGACGAATCGTAAGCCAGCAAAACCTTCTCGCGGCTCACTCCGGAAGCTTCCGAAAGCTCGTCGGGAGTGGGCACGCGCCCCAATTCCTGGCAAAGAGCCGTATTGGATTTGCGCAGCTTGTTGAGCACTTCATTCATGTGCACCGGCACACGGATGGTGCGGGCTTTGTTTGCAATCGCACGAGTGACGGCCTGACGAATCCACCAGGTCGCATATGTTGAAAACTTATTTCCACGCTCCGGATCGAATTTTTCCACAGCGCGCATCAGACCCAGACTGCCTTCTTGAACGAGATCTTGCAGGCCCAGTCCATGATGGCGGTAGCGCTTGGCGATACTGACAACCAGGCGCAGGTTGCTCTGGATCAATTTGCGTTTTGCCACGGCATCGCCTTGTTTGATTCGGCGAGCCAATTCAATTTCTTCTCTTCCCGTCAAAAGTTTGTGGCGGGCGATTTCGCGCAAGTAAATGCGGACGGAATCTTCCTCTACTTCTCTCGGCTCGGCCGGTAAATCGCCT